>JAEZZE010000056.1 GCA_023418755.1 Bacillota bacterium
GCATCCGGGTTGCCGCCAATAACATACAAATTGCGGCCAAATTTTGTTCGCGACATGACGAAATATAGGACAGTGACCGTTGCCGCCATAATCAATACCGCCATAGGAACGCCGCGATATCCAAGGAAGATCCAGCCGATCAATACGGCAACGACTGCGATGATTGCAGCTTTATACCACACTTTCGCTCCCGACTTCACCCACTTCTTTAGCCGGGCCGCATCTCTCAAGACCAGACCGATTGCAAGCGCAGCCCCCGCAATAATAAGGAAAGCCGACAAGACGGTTGAAACATATCCCTCGCTCAGGAATACCAGATCGGAGGATACAGGGCCAAGCGTTGCTGCGTTGGTCCATACATAACCGATTCCTTTGAAAATAAGCATGCCAGCTAACGTAACAATGAAAGCGGGAATATTAAACTTGGCGACAAGCAGCCCTTGCCAGGCTCCCATCAGCAGACCCGCCAGCAGCGCGCACAAAATCGAAGGCACAAGACCCCACTGATAGGTAACCGACAATTGCGCCGTGACCGCACTGACCAAATACACCGCCGATCCCGCGCTCAAGTCGATCTGCCGGGCCACGATCAGCAGCACCATTCCAGCGGAAACGACGCCCAAAATGGCCGACTGCTTCAGCAGCAAAGAGATATTTCGCTGCGATAAAAACACGCCATTGGTCAGCTCATTGAAAATGACCATGACAATTAAGATACCGGCAAAAATAAGCAGACTCTGCCAGCTGATTTTGCCAAACCAGTTCACTTTACCCGATTCCTCGCCTTTTTTGTCGAGCAGAGGGTTAGACATTTTTCTTTTCTCCTTCCGCTGCGCTGTACCCTAAAGTGGCGTACTCCAGAACTTGATGACGGTTCGTTTCCTTAGGCAACAAGGAAGCGACGATTCTCCCCTGTCGCATAACCAGCACCCGGTCCGAAACACCGAGAACCTCGGGCAAATCGGACGAGATGAGAAGAATCGCTTTTCCGGCCTTCGCCAACTGATCCAGCAAAGCATAGACCTCAGTCTTCGCGCCAATGTCGACGCCTTGGGTCGGCTCGTCCAGCAGCATAACCTTTGTATCCGCCGCGATCAGACGGGCAAGCACGCATTTTTGCTGATTTCCGCCGCTCAAAGATTTGATGGCTGTCTCCAGGCTTGCCGTCCGGATGGACAGATCGGCGACGAATTGCGTGTTCTTCTCCAGCTCCGAGCTCTGGTCGATCACGCCCAAATGACAAAGGCGATCAATGCTGGAAACGGAGATGTTCGAGCTTACGGACATGAGCTCGATAATCCCCTGCCGCTTCCGGTCCTCGGGCAAATAACCGAGTCCGGCTTCGATCGCCTCCGAAGGGTTCGCGATCCGAATTGGCTTCCCGTCGATGCTAACCTCGCCTTCCGTTGGCGCGGGCCATCCTCCGAGAAGGCCTAGGGCCAATTCGGTGCGACCGGCTCCAACCAGTCCGTATACCCCAAGTATTTCTCCGGCGCGCAGCTCCAGAGATGCCCCGTCCACCAGTTTGCGGTCAGGCAGCTTCGTATCGTATACGCTATAGTTGTTTACAGTGAGTACCACATCGCCCGGGCGCCGCGTCGTCTCCGGGAAGAAGTTTTCCAGGTCGCGTCCGATCATATAAGAAACGATTTTTTGCTCGTCCATCTCTTCCACGGGTTTCGTCGTAATAATTTTGCCGTCCCGCATCACCGTTATCGAGTCGGACAGATCCAGCACTTCTTCGAGCCGATGAGAAATATAGAGGCACGTAATCCCGTTTTTCTTCAGTTGCCTGATCTTCTCGAACAAGATCTCGCTTTCCATATCGGACAAGGTAGAAGTAGGCTCATCGAGGATCAATACTTTGACCTGGTTGCCCAACGCTTTCCCGATGACGACCATCTGCTTCTGAGCAACGCCCAGTTCCTTGACCTTGACGGTTGGCGGTACATCGAGCCCGATATCGTCCAGCATAGCCTGAGCCTCTTGATACAATTGCTGAAAATTGACGATGCCCGCCCGACCCGGCATCTGATTCAACAGCAAATTTTCTGCAACCGTCAATTCGTCGATCAAATTGAGCTCCTGCGGCACCATCGTAATCCCGCTCTTTTCCGCATCCGCTACGCCATTCAGCTTTAGAGTCTGTCCGTTCAGCCTGATTTCTCCGCTATAGCTTCCTGCTCTGTGAACGCCGGACAATATTTTCATAAGCGTTGATTTTCCGGCGCCGTTCTCGCCGACAATCGCCCTGACTTCCCCCTTCTTGACTTGAAAGCTGGCACTGTCAACGGCCAAAACTCCGGGAAATTGTATGCTGATATTGTCCATCTCCAACGCTGTCGCATCCATGTGATCCCTCTCCCTTGTCTGGACGGAGTACACCGCCGAAGGAGGCGATGTACTCCCGCTCGCTACTTACACGCATTAGGAACGTTGACGAATACCTCCTCTTCGGTCATCCATCCGGTCGGAGCCATCTCGTTGATAAACGTGCACAAGTTGTCCTTGTTGACTTCCACCACGTCGACGGCCAGAGTCGGTACGTCTTTCTTTCCGTTATTCGTTACCTCATCGGCTTGCGGCGTTTCTCCCTTGGCAAGCTCTACGGCCGCTTCAATTGTCCGCTTGGCGCCTTCATCCAGCTTGGTCCACACAGACATCGTTTGAATTCCCTCAGCGATCAGCCGTGCGCTGCCTACTTCTACGTCCAAGCCGGAGATGAACACTTTACCGTCAAGATCGCGTCCTTTCACCGCCTGCGTTATTCCCATAGCCATGCCGTCATTAGAGCTGACAAAGGCTTGAATGTTATCATTTTGCGCGGACAGAGCGTCCTCGGCTGTTTTCAGAGCTTTTTCCGTCGACCAGTTTTGATGCCATTGCTCCGCTACGATGCTGATATTCGCGTTGGTTTTCAGAATTTTTTCATAGGCCTGCGCAATTCCCTGCGCAACCGTCGTAGCCGGATCGCCCTTAAGCAGTACGAAGTTTCCCTTGCCTCCGGTATACTTCAAGGCGGCTTCAGCCTGCAACTCGCCAACCTTGTAGTTGTTCCTCGTCACATATAGATCGATGTCAGAATTCTGAATCATCGCATCGTAAGCGATTACAGGAACGCCAGCGCTTTTCGCTTTGTCTACGACGGGGCCGGTCTTGTCGCTGACCGGCACGATGACGAGAACATCAATCCCCTGAGAAAGCAGATTTTCAACCTGATTCGCTTGCTTGGACACGTCGTCGTTCGCCCATTGCACGATAAGCTCCGCGTTCAGTTCCTTTGCCTTCTCCTGCATATATTGCAAGTCAAACTTCCATCTTGGCTGAACCTCCGTCTTCATCGCGATACCGATTCGGATTTTTTTGTCTGTCTCTTTCTCCGGATCAGCCCCTCCATTTTCGCCCGACTTTCCTTTATTCTCTCCGCAGGCCGCGACTAATACCGTCATAATCAAGATTAGAACGACGAATACTCCCTTTTTTGTTTTTGCCATCTCTTTAATCCTCCTAGAATCGAATTGAACGCGCTTACAATATCAAAAAAGCAAGATTAGTTTTCCCCCACCCCCTTATATTAGTCAACTTGGAATGCTGTTTTTGGCGTTTTTTGCTTAATTAATTACTCTACTGGATTTATTAATTAGACAAAAGGAATCACTTGCTGATCGGTGATTCCAGAAACTCCCTCAAGACCAGGCAGCTCGCCCCCACAATGCCAGCATGGGATCCGATTTGCGGATAGCGAATTTCAAGCATCCTGTCAAAATTATTCCATAAGTACCGCTTACATTTTTGCTCCACCTTTTTGGCCCACTGAGGATGCTGATCTATCATCGTACCCACCAGAACAACAGCTTCCGGGTTGTAAGTACAGACGACGTTCGATACCGTCATGGACAAATATTCGGCGGCTCTGTCGAGCAGTTTGACTGCCCACTCCTCCTGACGTTGATCCGCAGCGAATATTTCCTGAATTGGCCTTCCGCTTGCCTTTTCCAGCGCCGAAGAGCATATGAACGTCTGCAAGCAGCCGTATCTGCCGCAATCGCACAAAGCGCCGTCGGGATCGATCGTCGTATGACCAATCTCTCCGGCAATGTTCTTGCTCCCCCGGATCACTTCCCCCTTGTCCATGAACGCTCCACCCACACCGCTTCCGACAAAAATACATGCTGCATTGTTCACGCCAACCACGCTGCCATAAAGACTTTCACCCAACAAAATCGCTTTTACCTGATTGTCGACGAGTATCGTCATGCCGATCTTCTCTTCAAGGTATTTCCTGATCTCGACATTGGCCCAGTGAAATTGCGGAATCATGACCACTCTGCCCTGCGGCCATTCCACGATACCGGGAATACTGACGCCGCCGCCGATAATCCGATTCGCCAAATCGCCGATCTGCTTCTTAATATTTCCAACCAGCTCCACGACATGATCGAGAACTTCCGTCGGAGGAAGCGACAAATCGATCTCTCTGTTCCGCTTCATAATGATTTTGCCGTTAAGATCGACAATCCCCGCTTCAATGGACTCCAGATCGATATTAATTCCAATCATGAGCGCTCCGCTTGGATTCACCTTCAGCAGCGTTGCTCTGCGCCCGACGCTTCCTTCGGTTTGACCGGTTTCCTCCACGAAGTTCTGATCGATCAATTCCTTGACGATCCTGCTTGCGCTTGTCGCGCTCATTTGGGTCTTTTTCGCCAGTTCGGCTCGGGATATCGGACCGTTTCTTTTAATTAATTTGAACAGCAACAGCAAATGATGCTCTCTGATCATGCGTTGATCGTGTTTGGTTTCTTTCACGGTATAATAAACTCCCTTTTTAATATCATCAATCTTATTAATTAATTCAGTGGGTTTATTAATTATACATAAATATAGCTCGAGGTTTGCCGCTTGTCAATAAAAATCAAAAAAAGAAACGGGGCGCATCGAAAATCAGATCACTTGAGATTTTGTTTCGCGGAAAATCGTTTTCCCGGCTTCTGCCATCGCCGCATCGCCTTGAGATCCTTGCACAGAATTCCGATTTCCTGCTGATATCGCGCGTCCGCTTGACCGGCTTTGATCCGTGCTTCCCGTGCTGTAGCCGATTTTATAAAACTCCCGCGAATGCAACTCCACGAATCTTTGAACGAACGGATTTTCGAGACGCGCCCTGCCTTCGGTTTGAGTCAATCCCGCATGATGGCGCAGCGCGTTCCCCAGCACGTAGACGACCCGGGGAATCGCTTGCCCCTTCCGAATCTCTTCGATCATAACTCCCAACTTGAACGACCTTTTTCCGATGTTGTCTTGATGCTACCAATCGACTCCGGCGACCATCCGCTGACGCTGGGCCTCGAACAGAAGCACCGTGGCCGCCATGGCGACGTTAAGCGACTCCGCGCGGCCGCTCATCGGAATAATTATATTCGCATGCACGAATGCACTGGCTTTCACGGATAAGCCTGCGCCTTCGTTGCCGAAGACGAGCCAGACGCTGCCCGCCGCGAAATCGTATTCGTAGCATGAGCAAGCGGCTTGCAGGCTGGTTCCGACGATGGCGACGCCATGTTCGGCCGCCTGCGGCAGAACCTCTTCCAATTCCGCCTCGAGCACGGGAACGTGGAACAGCGCGCCCATCGTCGCCCGGATCGTCTTCGGATTGTACAAGTCCGCCGTGCCCTTGCCCAGCACGACGGCAGTCGCTCCGCTGGCCGCGGCGCTTCGGACGATCGTGCCCACGTTGCCTGGATCCTGCACGCCATCCAGCACGACGACCAATCCGCGCTTATCTTGGAACAGCCGTTCGGCGGCTGGCGGGCGTTTATGCGCCACGGCGAAGATCGGCTGCGGCGTTCCCGTCTCACAGCACTTGGCGATAATTTCGGGCGATACGGGAATCCATTTCGTCTCCGGTCCCGCGTTTGCCCTTCCGAAGCCGCTGTCTGTTGCTATGTATGCTTCGAATTGCTCGAGCACCCCCGATCCCTCGTCGAAAGCGACGACTTCAAGAGGCCAACCGGCGTCCAGCGCCTCCTTCACGAGATGAATGCCTTCGAGCAGAAACTTGCCCTCGCGCTCCCGATATTTCCGTTCCGACAGCTTGGCCCAATCCTTCGCGCGCGGATTGGACGCCGAGCTTAGATAGGGTTCAAAGCTCCGCATGGGCCTGCTCCAGCTTCGTTAATTGCTCGTTCCTGCCCACGATGACGAGAATGTCGTCGCGGATGAGCGGCTCGTCCGCGCTCGGGGTAATGTTCATCTCCTCGTTGCGTTTCACCGCGAGCACGTTGCAATTGTACTTCTGCCGAATGTCGAGCTGCTTCAGATTTTTCCCGATCATGGAGGAAGGCAATCTCATATCCACGATGCTGTAGTCCGGAGAGAGCTCGATATGCTCCAAAATATTAGGAGAAATGAGATGATGGGCGACGCGCAGCCCCATGTCCCGCTCGGGGAAAACGACCTTGTCCGCTCCGATCTTGTTCAGCACCTTGCCGTGCAAGTCGTTCTGCGCCTTCACGATAATATTGGGAACGCCCAGATCCTTCAAGATCAAGGTCGTCAGTATGCTCGATTGAATATCCTGCCCGATCGCGACGACGACCACGTCGAAGTTGCGAATGCCCAGCGAGCTCATTGCCTCTTCGTCCGTCGCGTCGGCGGCGACGGCATGCGTAACGGCATGCGCCACGTCTTGCACGCGCTGGGCGTTATCGTCGACGGCCAGCACCTCGTACC
>JAEZZE010000087.1 GCA_023418755.1 Bacillota bacterium
GTTCAGAAATGGCGGACCAACGCGCGGCACTTCTCTGAGCGATGGGGATTTGGACAAAAGGTTCAGAAATGGCGGACCAACGCGGCATTTCTCTGAGCGATGGGGATATTGGACTAAAGGGTCAGAAATGGCGGACCAACACGCCACTTCTCTGAGCGATGGGGATATCGGTTGTAGAGGACAAGTAGCGCAAGAGAAGAGGGCGCATACTGCTCTTCAGCATGCGCCCGGTTCGATCGATCAATATAATTCGCCGCCGGCTTGACGGATGACGGTACGCGCCGGTTCGGCCGCATCGGTCGGAATGAGGGCGGACAGAGTGAATTCGGAAGGAGCGGTCATGCCGAGGTCCGAACCGAATTCGGAATCTTGCCGGGCGTTGCCCGTTGAAGTTCCAAAAGCTTCGCCTGCCCGTTCCAGTCGAAAGCGGTCGCCGCGAAGGGCGGACAGCTTTCGTATGACCGATTCGGCCTGGTCCTGGCTGGCGAATCTGGCTTGAAGCGGCTGCATCTCCATTGGTGTCATCCCCCCTGATCTCCGGCTGCGCGCCTATCGGCCGCTTCGGCCCGCTCAACCGCTTCTCTGTCGTCCCGGTCCGCAAGTTCTTCCGAATACTCGACGTCTTCCTCCCTGGCAACCGGCAAGCGTTTGCGTTCGTTATCCATAAGTTGATGATCCCTCCTTGTCCGTTGCTTCGCGGTACCATTGTCCTCCGCAATCTACAATAGGGTTTCCCCTAGCCCCCCGCTTATGCACATAAAAAAACGGGTCTCCGACCTAGCGGAAGAACCGTTATTACTATCGAGGCAAAGCCGTCGGCCTTCAAGTTCTCCCGGCTATCGTCAACATAAAACCGGCAACAAGAAAAGGCCAACCAGAAACCGGCTGACCTTATCATACGAAGACCGCCGGCGCTTCAGCTGCCGGTCGGTCTCCGCAAAACCCTTTATTCCCCCAGAATCGCGCGCTTCATCCGCTCGAAGATGTTTTTGCTCTGCTCGTGCGTCGATTCGCCGCTTTTGGAGGCGAACTCGCGCAGAAGCTCCCGCTGATCCTCGCTCAGATTCGTCGGAGTGACAATCGTTACCTTCACCTGCTGATCCCCTTGACCGTAGCCTCGCAGCTTCGGAACGCCCTTCCCCTTAAGACGGAAATACGTGCCGGTCTGCGTGCCGGCCGGAATCTTCAGTTTAACCTTTTCCGACAATGTCGGAATTTCGATCTCGTCGCCCAGCGCCGCTTGCGTGAACGTAAGCGGAATCTCGCAGTAAATATCGTCGCCTTCCCGCTCGAAGAAATCGTGGGATTTCACGCGGAGTACGATGTACAGATCTCCGGAGGGTCCGCCGCGCTGCCCCGCCTCTCCTTCGCCGCTAACCCGAAGCTGCGCTCCGTCGTCGACGCCCGCGGGGATTTTGACATGGATTTTGCGTTGTTTCTTCACTTGGCCGCTGCCGCTGCAAGTTCCGCAGCGATCTTTGATGATTTTGCCCCGTCCCGAACAAGCGGAGCAGGCACGGCGGTTCACGATACGCCCGAAAGGCGTATTCTGCGCCACTTCCTGCTGGCCCGATCCGCGGCAGACGGAACACGTTTCCGGCTTCGTACCGGGCTTTGCCCCGCTTCCGTGGCAAGTATCGCAAGTTTCGGTGCGCGGAATGCTGATGTCCATTTCTTTGCCGAACACCGCTTCTTTGAATTCGATCGTCATCGTGTACTGAAGGTCGTTCCCCCGTTGCGGAGCATTCGGGTCTCTCCGTCCGCCGCCGCCGAAAAACATATCGAATATATCTCCGAAGCCGCCGCCGAAGTCGGCTCCGCCCGCTCCTCCGAACCCGCCGAATCCGGCATTCGGATCCTGGTGGCCGAACTGGTCGTAACGAGCGCGCGCCTGATCGTCGCTCAACACGTCATATGCTTCTTTTACTTCTTTGAACTTCGCTTCGGCGTCGGGCGATTTGTTGACGTCGGGATGATATTGTCTGGCCAGCTTGCGATATGCTTTCTTCACGTCGTCCGCGGAGGCGTTCTTGGGAAGCTCCAGAACTTCGTAATAATCTCTTTTGTCCGCCACTTCTCTCCACCTCCTCATGAAGGAAAGTCAAAGCGATTCCTCATCGCTGGGGAATCGGCTTTGACTTTCCGTGTATGCGGCAATCCGAATTATTTCTTGTCTTCGTCTACGACTTCATAATCCGCATCGACTACGTTGTCCTTGGCCGGTCCGGAACCTGCGTCCGCGCCTGCTTCTTGATCCGGCTGCGCTTGCTGCGCGGCTTGCTCGTAAAGCTTCACGGACAGCTGCTGAACGATTTCCGTCAGTTCATCGGTCGCCTGCTTGATCTGTTCAAGGTTATCGGATGCGATCGCGCTTGTCAACTTCTCTTTCGCCGCGTTCGCTTTTTCGACTTCGCCCGCGTCAGCCTTGTCGCCGAGGTCTTTGATCGTTTTGTCGACGCTGTAGATCAACTGATCCGCGCTGTTCTTCGCTTCGACCAGCTCGCGGCGAACTTTGTCCTCTTCCGCGTGCAATTCCGCTTCCTTCTGCATGCGTTCGATGTCTTCCTTGCTCAGACCGCCGGAGGAAGTGATCGTAATCTTCTGGGTTTTGCCCGTGCCCTTGTCGAGAGCGGACACGTTAACGATACCGTTCGCGTCGATGTCGAACGTGACCTCGATCTGCGGCACGCCGCGAGGCGCGGGCGGAATTTCGCTAAGAACAAAGCGACCGAGCGTCTTGTTGTCCTTGGCCATCGCGCGTTCGCCCTGAAGCACATGGATTTCGACTTGCGTCTGCATGTCGGCATAGGTCGAAAACACTTGCGACTTGCTCGTCGGGATCGTCGTGTTGCGGTCGATCATTTTCGTCAAAACGCCGCCCGCGGTTTCGATGCCAAGAGACAGCGGAGTTACGTCAAGCAGAACGACGTCTTTGACTTCGCCCGTCAGTACGCCGGCTTGAACGGCTGCGCCGAGCGCGACGACTTCGTCCGGGTTAACGCCTTTGTGCGGATCTTTGCCCGTCAGCTTCTTGATTGCCTCTTGTACGGCCGGAATCCGCGTGGAACCGCCAACCAATACGACTTTGTCGATATCGGCCGAAGTCATGCCGGCATCCGACAGCGCTTGGCGGGTAGGAGCCATCGTGCGCTCGACCAGATCGGCCGTAAGCTCGTCGAATTTCGAGCGGCTCAGGTTCAGTTCCAAGTGCTGCGGAACTCCGTCCACTACCGTGATGAACGGCAGGGAAATCGTCGTGGAAACGACGCCGGAAAGTTCTTTCTTCGCTTTTTCGGCCGCGTCCTTCAATCGTTGAACGGCAGCTTTGTCCTTCAACAGGTCGATGCCGTGCTCTTTCTTGAATTCCCCTGACAGCCACTCCATGACCACTTGGTCGAAGTCGTCGCCGCCGAGATGGTTGTCGCCGCTCGTCGCTTTAACTTCGAAGAAGCCGTCGCCGAGCTCCAAAATACTGACGTCGAAAGTGCCGCCCCCCAGGTCGAATACGAGAATCGTCTGATCCTCTTGCTTCTCGAATCCGTAAGCGAGCGCGGCAGCCGTCGGCTCGTTGACGATCCGCAGCACTTCGAGGCCTGCGATGTTACCGGCATCCTTCGTCGCTTGACGCTGGCTATCGTTAAAATATGCAGGAACGGTAATAACCGCTTGCGTGACCGACTGGCCTAAGTACGCTTCTGCGTCGGCTTTCAGCTTCTGCAGGATAATCGCCGAAATTTCCGGCGCGGAATACGCTTTGCCTTCAATCGTTTCCTTATGGGTCGATCCCATATGACGCTTAATCGAACTAACCGTGCGATCCGGGTTCGTGATCGCTTGGCGCTTTGCCGTCTCGCCTACGACCCGTTCCCCGTCTTTCTTGAAGCCGACTACGGATGGGGTCGTACGGTTGCCTTCCGCGTTAGGGATGACGACGGCTTCCCCGCCCTCCATGACCGCGACGCACGAGTTCGTCGTACCGAGGTCGATTCCGATTACTTTGCTCATACCTGTGTGTTCCTCCTTTGATATAAGTGCACGATCGGCTTCCTTCGTACCCGAAGGAAGTCTCGCTAGCCGCTGACTTTCACCATCGCATGACGGATGACCTTATCCTTAAGCATATAGCCCGACTGGACGACCTCGACGACGGTTCCTTCCTCATGCTCGTCGCTCTCTACCCGCATTACCGCTTGGTGCAATTCCGGATCGAACGGCTGTCCTTCGGCTTCCATCTGCTTAAGCCCTTCCGCTTCCAGCACTTGGGTCAGCTGCCGGAAGATCATATCCACGCCCTTGACGAAAGAATCGGATCCGCCTGCCTGCTCTCCCGCTTGAAGCGCTCGACCGAAGTTATCGAGAACGGGCAGCAACTGCGTAATCAGCTTCATCGAAGCATATTGCGCCAATTCCTCTTTCTCCTTCTGCGTACGTCTGCGGAAGTTATCGAAATCGGCCTGCGCGCGCACATAACGATTATGATGTTCGTCCGCCAAGCGTTCCAGCTCGGCGATACGTTCGCTCTCGTTGGCTGTCTGTTCACCGGCTTGCGGCGCTTCGCCGGAAACGCCCGAATCGTTCGTTTCGGCGTTATTTTCCTGTTCCAAAACCTCTTCCTGACGCTCATCCATGTTAGCAGACTCCTTCATTTCGTTCGTACTCATGTACGA
>JAEZZE010000119.1 GCA_023418755.1 Bacillota bacterium
TAAAGCCCTGCGTATCGTCCACCGTTTTCAGCGTTTCCCATGTCCATTCGCCGCCTTTGCGGACGTACGCCTCCCATTCGATCCACGGGACCCTCTCTCCCGCCTCCGGCTTGCTGCCCAGCGCGAATTGCATCCGGATCGGTCCCCGAACGGGCGGAACGTCGAAGCCGAAGTAGACGGCAGGCGCCGGACACGGAACGGGCAAGAACGCCTTGAACGTGTCGCCCCCTTGCCGCACCGTGGCCGTCACGTCCGTCAACACGGCGTTGTTAAGCGTAAAGGCCCATTCCGGGCGCAGCTCGGCCGTAGAGGGATAAGCGTAGGAGAAGGCCGGCTCCTCCAGCCTCGGGCTCATATATTCGACGATCGGAGCGGTCGGCGTATCGGTCGCGGTCACCCTCGCGCGAATCCATAAATCTTCCCGTCCGTTGACGAGCGTCGCGGCCATATCCTCCGGACACGGGAACTCCAGCTCGCATTCCCGCTGCTCCTCGTGCGGAAGGCTCGCGAACATCTCCTCGAACGGGCCGCTTCCCGGCAGCCTCATCCAGTTGTCGCCGTTCCAATACTCCCACAGCACTTTGCGGACGTAGAGACGCGGCGGGGGCTTCGTCTCGAAATCCGCCGTTCTCATGATCATCTTCCAGCGGATTTCCGGGTCCGGACCGACGCGCAGCTCGTTCGGAACGTTGCGCGCCCGGAACGTCATCCGCAGCATGCTGCCCCTTTTGCTGAACGCCTCCGAACAGGAGACGTAAAATACCGAATACGGAATCGAATGCTCGCCGAACGGATAAAATCCCGCACGGTCCAACTCCGCGTCGTTAAAATACAGCTCCCCAGCCGGAATCGCGCCGGGATCCTGACGTAAATCGTGCGACGCCCTTAACGTCAGCCTGTCCATCTCCGGCAAAGCCCGCAAAATCGGCGGACCTTCGGCGCCGTCCGCAAGCGGTTTGACGCGGCAGCGAATCCAGCGTCCCGTCAATCCGCCGACCTCGGCCTCGGTTACGGGTCCCTTCGTCTTTTTGCGAAGCGTAACTTCGCCGCCCTCGGTCCGCGCCGAATCGAACGGAATCCACTCCTCCCCGTTCGAGTAGCTCCATTCCAGCCAGTCCGTCCTGCCGAACAAGGACGCCAGTTCCTCCTCGACATACCTGCGCTCGGCGTTATGCCACTTAAGCGTCAACAGGGCGGGGTGGTCGAGCCGCAGCAGCTCATCGTGCCGCACATAAAAGATGTGGTCCTGCAAGTTGTCGCCCGCGGTCGAAAACAGCGAAAACTCCGGAGCCGCTCCCGCTTCCGTCCGGTCGCTATATTCGTCCCCCGCCAGCACGATGCGATCCCTGCCGGGATGAACGTTGTACAGCTCCATCAGCTTGGCCGGGCTGACCAGAAGCGCGCCCTCCGTCTCGAAAGGCAGCTCTTCGCCGCCGTCTTCCCCGGCCGCGGTCAGCAAGGTGCCGCCCGGTACGTACACCGGCTCCCGGACTCCCTCGTTCAACGAAAACACGACGTTCGCGCGCGCGGGCCGGGCCGGCTGCAGCTGCACCTGCAGCAGGTCCAGAAAAGCGATGAAGTTGTTCAGCGGAACCCGGTTCAGCCGTTCGATGTTCTCCCCGAGCATTTCCGCGGCCAGATAGAACAGCGCCGTGCCCGCGTCGGGATCTTCCGGCGAGAAGCGCCATTCCGGCGTATAATGGGGAGCCAACGCCTTCATCCGCTCGACGAGAGCGTTCAAATCTCTTCCGTCGATCGCGGGGGCGCGGGCTTGCCCGTTTTGCCACAGCTCTGATTTCATCCGATTCGTCGCTCCCGTTTATTTCGTGCCTTCTTCGAGATAGAAGGGATATACCTGGTTAAAAAGATTGTTCGTGGACCGGACGACGTACGAGATGCCGATCGACAGCTTGCCGGGATGGGACGGATCGAGCCTGGCCGCCACTTCCACGTCCGTCACCCGCGGTTCCCATACCGTGATCGCCTGCGTGATGTCGGTCTCCAGCAGCCGCAGCGTCGTCTCGTCGGTCGTGCCGAACGCAAAGTCGCGCAGCCCGCAGCCGAAGTCGGGACGCATGACGCGCTCTCCCCTGGAGGTCATCAGAATGATGCGAATCGCCTCCGCGATATCGTCTTCCCCTTCCGCCAGCAGGAATCGGCCTGTCGTGGCGTCCACGGCTATCGGAAACTTCCAGCCTCTCCCGAGAAAAGATGCGCTCATCGCTTGTCCCCCTTCCCATTCGTCCGAATCAGTTGATTTTCACCATCGCGCCTTTAATCGTGACGATACCGTCGGAGAGCAGGTCGAGCTTGCCTCCCGCCTTGATCTTCATCGCCGCGGTCGCCTCCAGGTTGATCTGCGTGCTCTTGACCGTGATCTCCTTGGCCGACTCGATTTTGATGTCTCCCTTGTTGTCGATGGTGATTTTGTTCGTACCGTTTTTCACCGTGATCGTCCCGGCGGAGCTGCCTTCGAGGATGACCGTCTGGGCGGCGCTCTTCGTCGCCAGCGTGACCTTGTCGGCGCCTTCGTCGATCTCCAGCTTTAGCCCCTGCTTCGTCTTGAGCGTAATCTTCCCCTTCGATTCCGTATCGTCGAAAACGAGCTCGTGCCCGTCCCTCGAATGAATTTTGCGCAGATTGTTTTTCTCGTCCTTGGCCGGCGGCTTGTTCGACGTGTTCCACAGCGATCCGATGACGAACGGCTGGTTCAGGTTGCCGAGATGGAACGCGACGAGCACCTCGTCCCCGACCTCGGGGACGAACAGCGTTCCTTTGCCGCTTCCCGACATTAGCGAGGCAAGGGGGACCCAATCGGTCTCGTGCGAATTTTCCCTCAGCGGAAACTTCAGCTTGACTCGGTTTAAGCCATCCGGGTCTTGGTTATTCGTCACGGTCGCGACCATGACTCCGTGGACGAAGTTGGCGCTGCCGCCCCCGTCCCCATCGGATCGGCCAGGGAAAAAATCGTTCATGAAAACCATCAGAATGCATTCCCTTCCGTTCTGAATTGAGTCGAGTATCCCCGTTTGCCGATGACATGGGTAACGGAGACGAGCAGCAGCGACTGGTCGAACTTGGTCCCTAGCCCCTCCAGCTTAATGTTCCGCCCGGCGCGCATTTCCGGAATGCCGACGCACTCCCCTTCGCCGCTCACCAGATGCATCGCCCTTTGGTTAAGCAGCGCGTTGGCCAGCGTCTGAGCCTCCGCCTGGGCGGTGGCGTCGCTGTAGACGATTTCGACGGACTGGCTCGACAGCGCGGACATGATGTCCTTGCCGGTTCTCCCGTTGGTGCCGTATTTGTTAACCGATTGGGAGGTCGCCTGGAACGGCTCTCGCGTCTTCGGGTCGGCCCCCCGCACGATGAACTGGCCGACCTGATCGGATATGTCCACGGAGGCGGAATAGCTTTTCAGGTTTTTGCCGTACATCAGCGTGACGACGGGGCTCGCGGAAGGCGATGGCTTCTTGAAATAAAGCTTCTGTTCGATGACGAAGAAGTAGTGGTTGATTTCCGAGGCCAAATTTTTCAGAAAATGAAAATCGCTCGTCTTGAACTGCTCGATCGTCGGCTTCGGAGACATCGTGTCGTCCACTTGGAGCTGGAAGCCGTATTTGCCGCCGATCTCCTTGACGACGTCGCTGATTTTTTTGTTCAGCCACAGATTGGACTTGGCGCTTCTCATCATAAAGAAGGAACGGTCCATTCCCTGCACGACGATGGCGGGCTGTCCCTCCCCGGGATAATCTACCGATATCCCCGTTATGATGCCGTCGAACACCGTCTCCAGCTTGTCGGTATAGCCCATCTCGATCGTAATCGTCTTGCCGACGTCGATGAGCGAGCCGACCCACTTGAACTGGCGTGCCACGGCATCATAGGCGTTCTCGATGCGGAACTGGAAGTTGTCCGACTTGGCGGCGATCGACGTCTCCACCTTCAGCATGGATATGGCGATCTGCTTCAGCGTGAAGCTCTGCCCGTCCACTTGAATGTCGAACGCCGGAGCGAAGAAATTGCGGTATTTCCTTTCCAGATCGGCTAGCTCGTAGGTCTTGCTGTCGAATTTGATTTTCGCCACGGCGCGTTCACTCCAGCCTAGGTATAATCAGCTTCCGTCCGTACGGCAGCCTGCGCGGATTGTCGATGCCGTTCGCCTCCGCGATCGCCCGCCAATGGCTCGGGTCCTCGTACTCCTCGGCCGCCAGCATCCAGAGCTGCTCGTCCTGCTTCAGCATTTTCTGCTTCGTGCGGTCGGCGCTCTGCCGGGGGACGTTCTGGTACTGCTCCGTCATCGACTGCACGGCCCGGAACGTCACGTTCAGCGTCGCTCTTACCGGAACGCCCGAATCGAGAAACATCGTAAACCTCTGCTGCACCTTCTCCGCCACGCCCTTGAAATCGAGCGAGCCCCAGACGAACCGGCAGTGCGGCGGCGCATGCAGGTCGCGGTCGACGTTCAGAAGACCGGATATTTTGGCCGTATGCGTGCGGACGTCGACTCCCCGCTCGTACGTATCGAAGAACAGATCCATCGTCAGCGTCGTCGCTTCCCCGCTGACGAACTGCGCGATCGGAGACTGCAGCCCCGGAATCGTCTGCCACGCGAACTGGTTGCTCGACTGCAGCACGTACTCGTTCGGGTTAAACAGCACGTCGACCGATTCCTGGCCGTTGCTCTTGATGATGATGATCTTCGCTTTGCTGAGCGCCATCTTGATCGGCTCCCTCCTTCGTCTTCGTTGCTTGCGTGGCTTGGGCCGCGGCTGTGAACGGGCCGTTAAGCTCGCGGGGCGCGCTTATTCGCGAGGCCGCAGCTTTGGACGGGCCGTTAAGCTTGCGGGGCACGCTTATTCGCGGGGCCGCGTCTCTGGACGGGCCGTTAAGCTCGCGGGGCGCGCTTATTCGCAGGGCCGCGGCTCTGGACGGGCCGTTAAGCTCGCGGGGCGCGCTTATTCGCGGAGCCGCGGCTTTGGCCGGGCCGTTAGGATCGCGAGGCGTGCTTATTCGCGGGGCCGCGGCCTTGAACGGGCTGTTAAGCTCGCGGGGCGCGCTTATTCGCGGGGCCGCGGCCTTGAACGGGCCGTTAAGCTCGCGGGGCGCGCTTATTCGCGAGGCTACGGCTCTGGACGGGCCGTTAAGCTCGCGGGGCGCGCTTATTCGCGAGGCTACGGCTCTGGACGGGCCGTTAAGCTCGCGGGGCGCGCTTATTCGCGGGGCCGAGGCCTTGAACGGGCCGTTAAGCTCGCGGGGCGCGCTTATTCACGAGGCCGCGGCTCTGGACGGGCCGTTAAGCTCGCGGGGCGCGCTTATTCGCGAGGCCGCAGTTTTGGCCGAGCCGTAAAGCTCGCGGGGCGCGCTTAGTTGCTGACCGCCAGCTCCAGCCAATGGATGCCCCACTCCAGCCTTTCTTAACCTTGGACACGCAGCCTCGATTCCGCCAAGACACTTTCCTCACATTTGACACGTCGGCCTTGTTTCCTCCAAGGTACTTTCTTGGCCCTCGACACTCGACCTCGTACCTGCTCGATTGTACCGTTCCGCACGCCTATCCGAGTACCCGCTCGGTTGTGCCGTTCCACATGCCTATCCGAGTACCCGCTCGGTTGTACCGTTCCGCACGCCTACCTGAGTACTCGCTTGATTGTACCGTTCCGCACGCCTATCCGAGTACCCGCTCGATTGTACCGTTC
>JAEZZE010000152.1 GCA_023418755.1 Bacillota bacterium
GAATACTATTTCAGCCGCCGGTTCAAGCAGACGACGGGGATGACGCCGACCCAGTTTGCTCATAACTGCGGACGCTCGCCGCGAATCGTGTCGATCCAGTACTTGGGCGAGTTGCTGGCCCTCGGCATTCGCCCGATCGGGACGAACCGTTCCATGCTGCAGGCGCTCCCCGAGGCGTGCGCGGACGTCCGTCCCGTCGACGAGCCGCTGGACATCGGGCAGCTCTCGGAGCTGGAACCGGATCTGATCCTGTATCCCAGCTTCGTGCCCGCCGAACTGGCCCGGCAGTTGGCCCTCGTGGCGCCGGCCGTCGAGATCGACTGGGACGCCGACGTCTACACCCGGCTTCAGGAGATCGGCCGTCTGCTGGGCAGAGCCAAGGAAGCGGACGAGTGGATCGTGCGCTACAAGAAAAAAGCGAGCTATGCGAAAGCGCGGTTAAAGGGCGCCGTACGCGAGGGAGAGACCGCGGCCGCGTTCATCGTTCATTTGGACGGATTGTTCGTCTATGCGGGGCATCATTTCGGCCATACGCTGTACGAAGGCATCGGATTCGAACCCTCTCCCGGCATTCGCGCGCTTATGGATCTCAACCGCAACGCCAAGTGGCAGGAAATCCGCATGGAGGACTTGCCCCGATATGCCGGGGACCGCATCTTCCTCGCCCTGCCGGAGCAGGGGGAAGGCGCGGAAAGAAGCCTGGAGGTGCTGCGCCATCCGATTTGGAAAGGCCTGCCTGCGGTTCGTGAGGGGAAGAGTTATGTCGTGAAGGACCGCTGGGCCAATTATAACCCGGTCACCCTGGACAAGCATTTGGACGACACCGTGCAGCGACTGCTTCTCGGCCGCTGACCTCTCCGAATAGCGCGCAAACAGAACGCTCCCCCGGCCATGCCGAAGGAGCGCTTGCGGCGCGAGGCACGCCCCGCCATGCGGCAACGCCGCTTTTTCCGATTGGCGCCTGCCCGAACAAGGCTCAATTAAGAGTCCTGAGCGGCGCGCCATCCAGAAAGCCTCTGATATTTTCCACCGCATGCTCGAAAAATACGCGATAAGCGGCTTCCGTCACATAGCCGATATGGGGAGTCGCCAGCACGTTGGGCAGGTAGCGGTACGGATGACGGGGAGGCAGCGGCTCGATGTCGTAGACGTCGAGTCCGGCTCCGGCGATCCGGCCCTTCTGCAGCGCATCGACGAGCGCCTCCTGATCGACGATCGGCGCCCGGGAGGTGTTGATCAGATAGGCGGAGGGCTTGAGAAGAGCCAGCTCCCGCGGTCCGATCAGCCCTCGGGTACGATTGCTCAGGACGAGATGGATCGATACATAATCGCTTTCCGTCAGCAGCTCCTCCTTGGAAGCATACCGGACGCCGACCTGCTCCGCCCTCTCGACGGTAAGGTTCTGACTCCAGGCGGACACCTCCATGCCGAAAGCCTGTCCGACCTTGGCCACTTGGGCTCCGATCCGTCCCAGACCAAGAAGCCCAAGCCTTGTGCCGTGAAGATCGACGCCGATCGCGCTCTGCCATTTGCCGTTCAGCCTTAACGACTGGTTCTCCGCGACCACCGATCGGGCAAGCCCGAGAATCAACGCCCAAGTCAGCTCGGCCGTACCCGCTCCGGCGCCGCCCGTACCGCTTACGACGACGCCATGCGCGGCCGCGGCGGCCAGATCGACGGAGGCGTTGCGCATTCCGGTCGTGACCAGCAGCTTCAGCTTCGGCAGACGCGCGAACAACGAGGCCGGGAACGGCGTGCGCTCGCGCATGATCACGATTATCGGGAAGTCCTGCAGCCTCTCGGCCAGCTCCCGCTCGTTATCGATAGGCTCCCGGAAAACTACCGGCTCCACCCGATCCTCCAGCTGCGACCAATCGGCGAACGATAGCGCCGCATTCTGATAATCGTCCAATATCGCACAGCGCAGCTTCATGCTTTCCCTCCTCCCGCGGTAGCTGTCCGGGCGTTCTCCGCATAAGCCAGCCCCAGGCGGTCGCGAAGCGTCTTTCCTTCGTAGGCCTCCCGGAACAGTCCCCGATTTTGCAGCTCCGGCACGACCTTGTCGACGAACGCTTCCAGACCCGCCGGGAAAATGTGCGGCATCAGGTTAAAGCCGTCCGCGCCGTACTCCCGGAACCACGTCTCCATCAGATCGGCCACCTGCAGCGGGGAGCCGGCGATCGTCATATGGCCGTGTCCCCCGGCGCTCCGGGCGGCGAGCTGACGCAGCGTCATTTTTTCGCTTCGGGCGGCTTCCAGATAGACCTCGCTCCTGCTTGTGATCCCCTTCGTCAGCTGCCCGTACGGAATCGCCTTGTCCAGCGGCACCGGATCGTCGAGGTCGTAATCGTTCAGATCGACGGTAAACCACTCCGACAGCTTGGCCAACAAGCTTCTCTCGTTCGCAAGCACGGTAAATTCCCGCTCCAGCTCCCGGGCCTCCGCTTCCGTATCCGCGACGATCGGAGCGAAGCCCGGCACGACCAGCAGCTGATCCGGCGCTCTGCCGTACTTGGCCATCCGCGATTTCACGTCGGCGTAGAAGCGCTTCGCCGCCTCCAGCGTCTGCTGGGCGGAGAACACGACGTCCGCCGTCCGAGCGGCCAGCTCCCTTCCGGGATCGGAGGCTCCGGCCTGAACGATCACCGGATGGCCCTGCGGCGGTCGCTGCACGTTTAACGGACCTTTCAGCTTAAAGTACTTGCCCTCGAAATGAATCGGCCTAGGCTTGCTATGGGAGAAAGGCTCGTCCGCCTGCAAGATCAGCTCGTCGCTCTCGTGCTCCCAGCTGTCCCACAGCTGCTTGACGACATCGACGAATTCGCCCGCGACTTCATAGCGGACGGCAGGCTCGGGGTATTCCTTCGCCTGGAATCTCTCGGTCACCGAATGCGAGCTGGTCACGACGTTCCAGGCGCTTCTTCCTCCGCTGATATGGTCCAGGGAAGCGAATTTCCGAGCCACATGGTAGGGCTCGTGATAGGTGGTGTCCACCGTCGCGATAAAACCGATGTGCCGGGTAAGCGCCGACAATGCCGACATCAGCGTCATCGGCTCCAGACGGCGCGTCGGCCCGGCGATCGCGTAGCCGTCGGCCATGAAGGCCGCGTCGAACAGGCCGCGCTCCGCGATCCGGACGATCTCGGCATAGTAATCCAGGCTTAAATCCTGCAGCGGCTTGGCTTTCGGATGCTTCCAGGCGGCCTCGTGATGGCCGCTGCCGCGCAAGACGACGTTCAGATGCAGCCGTTCGGACTTTCCTCTCATCCGTTCCTCTCCTTCCCCGTGAATACGATCCGGCTAGACGACATCGACCAGTCCGCCATCGACGTTGAGAGCCGTACCCGTTACGTAGGACGCGGCGGGCGAGGCCAGAAAGGCGATCACGTTCGCGGCTTCCTGAACGGTGCCCATCCTTCCCAGCGGAATACGGGAGATTCTCTCCCGTCTGACCGCGTCCGACAGCCCGGCGGCCGAGGCCTGCTTGCTGTCGATCACGCCCAGACAGACGGCGTTGACCCGGATGTCGTCCCCCGCCAAATCCTTGCTCATCGCCTTCGTCAGCGCGATGCCTGCCCCTCGGCTGACGCTCGTAGGAAGACTCGCCGCTCGCGGAGCTTTGCCGACGATGGAGACGATGTTGACGATGCTTCCTCCTCCGTCCCGTTTCATCTGCTTCACTGCCGCTTGGGACAAGCGCACCGCCGCGAACAGCTTGAGATCGAGATCGGCCGCCCAGGTTTCCGTCGCCACTTCCTCGAACGGCGCTTGCGACGTTCCCCCGGCGTTGTTGATGAGAATATCCAGTCTGCCGAAACGCTCAATGACCGCTTGAACGGCTCTGTCGCATTGATCCTTCGCCGTAACGTCCGCTTGGATGACAAGCGGCTCCCGGCCGGTCTCGGCCGCGATTCGGCCGGCGGTTTCCCGCAGCTCCTCAAGTCCGCGGGCCAATAGGGCCACATTCGCGCCTTCCCTCGCCAGCGTCAGCGCCGCGGCTTTGCCGATGCCCTTGCTGCCTCCGGTCACGAGCGCGACTCGTTCTCCCAAGCCTAGCTCCATTCGATTTTCCCTCCGTCTTTTCCGTGCCGTTCTCGATGTCTACCAGGCCGCTACGATGCCGTCCGTTCGCGATTCGGTGCCCCCGCAGAGAACTCCGGATTGCGGGTCCCGCACGATTAGCTGACCCCGGCCGAACGAGCCCGACTCCGTAGCGAAACGGATGTCGTGCCCCTTGCGAGCAAGCGCCTGAGCGACGGCGACCGGGAAGGTCGGCTCCGCCAGCACGGTGCGGTCGTTCGTCCATTGCCAGCGCGGAGCGTCCAGCGCCGCCTGGGGATGAAGCCCGAAATCGATCAGGTTCGTCAGCACCTGCACGTGCCCCTGAGGCTGCATGAGCCCGCCCATGACGCCGAACGGACCGACGGCTTCCCCGTTCCGGGTCAGGAAGCCGGGAATGATCGTATGGTACGATCGTTTGCCCGGTTCCAGCCGATTGGCGGCCCCGTCCTCCAGCGAGAAGTCGCGTCCGCGGTTCTGAAGCGCGATGCCCGTTCCCGGCACGACGAGACCGGAGCCGAACTGCATATAGTTGCTTTGAATGAAGGACACCATGCCGCCTTCCCCGTCCGCCGCCGCCAGATAGACCGTCCCCCCGCTCGGCGGCTTGCCGGCCTCCGGCAGTCCGGCGTGGTCGCCGATCAGGCTCCTCCGCGATGCCGCATACGTCTCCGAGAGCAATCCGCCGACATCCGCCTCCATATAGGCAGGATCGGTGACGTACCGTTTGGCGTCCGCGAAGGCCAGCTTCATCGCTTCGATCTGTTTGTGGACAGTGTCGACGTCGGATGGGCGAAGATCCTCGAAGCCCTTCAGCACGTTAAGCGCGAGCAGCGCCGCGATTCCCTGTCCGTTGGGCGGAATTTCCCATACGTCGTAGCCTCGGTAGGAGACGCTGATCGGGTCGACCCATTGCGGTCGAAATCCGGCGAGATCCTCCGCGCCGAGAAACCCTCCCGCCTCGCGGATGAACGAAGCCATTCGCTCGGCCAGTTCGCCGCGGTAGAACGCTTCCGCTTCGCTGTCGCCGATGAGCCGCAGAGTACGGGCATGATCGGGGGAGGCCCAGATTTCGCCGGCCTCGGGAGCCCGCCCACGGGGCGCGAACGTGTCGAACCACGCCCGGAAGCTCGGCCCCTGAAGAGCTTTCTTATAGATCTCGAACGATTTCTTCCAATAATAAGCGGCGGTCGGAGAGACCGGATAGCCTTCCTCCGCGTAGCGGATGGCCGGCTCCAGAACTTCGGCTAGCGACAGCCGGCCGAACTTACGCGACAGCTCCGCCCAGGCGGACGGCGCTCCCGGAACGGTAACCGGAAGCGGTCCGTAGGTCGGCATCTCCGAGTAACCGGCTTCCTTTACCGCCTGAACGGAAATGGAAAGCGGAGCCGGACCGCTGGCGTTGAGCCCGTGCAGCTTGCCGCCGCTCCAGACGAGAGCGAAGGCGTCTCCTCCGATTCCGTTCGAGCAAGGTTCGACGACCGTGAGCGCGGCGGCGGCCGCGATGGCGGCATCTACCGCGTTGCCTCCCCGCTTCAGAATGTCCAGCCCCGCCTGGGCGGCCAACGGCTGCGACGTCGCGACCATGCCCTTGCGGCCGTAAGCGGGCGCGCGATAGGCGGGATGAGGGTGATACAACGGATCAAAAGACGGCATGGCGATCAGCTCCCTTTCCTATTTTCCTTATTCGTCGAACAGATCCGAGCTTAAATAGCGTTCACCGTTATCGGGCGCGATGCAGAGCACGCGCTTGCCCGCGCCGAGCCGACGGGCCTCTCTGAGCGCCGTCCATACGGACGCGCCGGAGGAAGGCCCGACGAGAATGCCTTCGAAGATCGCCAGCTGCTTCGCCATCTTGACGGCGTCGGAGTCGGACACTTGCACGATCTCGTCGTACACGCTCTGATTGATGACGGGGGGAACGAAGCCCGGACCCGCTCCGATCAGCTTGTGCGGCCCCGGCTTGCCTCCGGACAGAACCGGCGACCCCTGGGGCTCGATTACGATGATTTTAATATTCGGCAGCTTCTCGCGCAGCACCTCTCCCGTGCCCGTAATCGTACCGCCCGTACCGGCGGGCGCGATGAACGCGTCCAGTTCTCCGTCCATCTGCTCGATAATTTCAAGCGCCGTCGTCCTGCGATGAATGGCCGGGTTGGCCGGGTTCTCGAACTGCTGGGGGACGAAGCTGCCGGGAATTTGCCGCTGCAGCTCCAGCGCCTTGCGAATCGCCCCTTGCATTCTCTCGTAGGCCGGAGTCAGCACGACCTCCGCTCCGTAGGCCTTAAGAATGTTGATTCTTTCCTTCGTGGCGTTCGAAGGCATCGTAATGACGAGCCGGTAGCCGCTGGCCGCCGCGTTCATCGCCAGTCCGATTCCCGTATTGCCGCTCGTCGGCTCGATGATCGTCGACCCGGGCTTTAGCCGGCCGCTCTTCTCGGCTTCGGCGATCAGATTGAACGCCGCCCGGTCCTTCAGGCTGCCGCTCGGATTGAAATATTCCAGCTTCACGTAGACTTCGGCATCGCCCTCCGTCGTCAGTCGATTCAATCGGACGGCAGGCGTATCGCCGATCAGATCCGTAATGTTGTTTACTCGTTTGGCTGCCATGGTGAATCCTCCTTCATGGATGCAATGGTAGGGATATCGCTTGGCGTCTCCGCGGGTGGGGTAGCTCGTGCCAGCGGCATCCGGAAGGATGCGGCAACGGATCACGGCCCGGTTTACGATTCAAGCAGCATGTCGCTCGATTCGTGTAATCGGTAATAATGCCCCCGGCGTTCCATCAGAGACGAGTGGGTGCCCTGTTCGATCGCCCTGCCGCCGTCCAGAACGACGATCAGGTCGGCTTGGCGAACGGTGCCGAGCCGATGCGCGATGACCAGATTCGTCCGGCCCTTCATCAGAACGCCCAGAGCCTCCTGTACCTTCAGCTCGGTGACGGTGTCGATGCTGCTCGTCGCCTCGTCCAGGACGAGAATGACCGGATCGGCCAGAATCGCCCGCGCGATCGACAGCAATTGTCGCTGCCCCTGGCTGATCGTCCCCTCCGCTCCGACGACGGTGTCATACCCTTCGGGCAGCTTCAGGATGAAATCGTGGGCGTTCGCCTTGACCGCCGCGGCCTCGACCTCCGCGTCCGTCGCTGCCGCGCGTCCGTAGCGAATATTTTCCCGGACCGTCGTTTCGAACAAGAACAAGTCCTGAAGCACGAACGCCATCCGGCTGCGCAAGGCGCGTCTGTCATAGTCCCGAATGTCGACGCCGTCGATTCGGATTCGTCCTTCCGTCGCCTCGTAGAAACGTCCGATAAGCTGCGCTACGGTGGACTTGCCGGCCCCCGTCGGACCTACCAGAGCGACCGTCTGGCCCGGCCGGACGCGGAAGCTCAGATGGTCCAGCGTTCGCTTGCCCTCCGTATAGGAGAAGCCGACGTTCTCGAACGCGATGTCCCCCTTCAGCCGGTCCGGCCGAAGAGCCGAGGGCGAATCCTTCTCCTCTTCGGCGTCCAGCAGCTCGAACGCCCGCTCGGCTCCGGCCACCGCGGCGAACATCGTATTGATCTGCGAAGCGAGATCGTTGAGCGGTCGGGTGAATTGCCGGGCATATTCCGTGAAGGTGACGATTTTCCCGATGGTCACGACCTGGCCGATCGCCAGCACGCTGCCTGCTGCGGCAATGACGGAAAAGCTCAAGTTGTTCAGGACGAAGAACACCTTCGGAATAAAGCCGGAATACGTCTGCGCCCAGTAAGAGGATATCGCGACCTTCCGGTTCCACCCGCCGAACGAATCGATCCTGCTGGCCTCCTGCGCGAACGACTTCACGACGAGCTGGCCGGACACCGTCTCGTCCACGAATCCGGCCAGTCCGCCCAGCTCGTGCTGCTGAGCCCGGAACAGCCTGCCCGTGCGGCGGGTAATCCAGCGCATGCTCCAGAACATGAGGGGGATCAGCGCAAGGCTGATCAGCGTCAAATAGACGTCCAGCCAGAGCATCAGCCCCAGCATGCCTGCGAAGGTGATGACGCTGGACGCAATTTGAAGGCAAGTGCCGCTAAGCGTCTGGCTCACGTTATCGATGTCGTTGGTCAGCCGGCTCGTCAGATCGCCGGTCTTCCTGCCCGAATAAGCGGACATCGTCGTCCGGTGCAGCTTGGCGAACAGATCCCGCCGCATCTCCGCGACCGCGCGCTGCGCCACCCCGATCATCAAATAGTTTTGCAACAGCACGGCTCCCGTCTGCGCCGCATAGATGCACGCAAGCAGAGCGAGCTCCCGGGCCAGGCCCTCGCTCTGTCCCAATACCAAATGCGTCTGAACCGCATTCCCCAGCAGGAAGGGCCCCGCTATGCCGAGCGCGGCCCCCGCGACGATCAGAACCCCGATCAGCGCCAGTCGCCGCTTGTCGCGAGCGAGATATCCCCAGATCTTCCGAAGAGTGGCCCGGCTTGCGTTGGGCCGCGTTCCCGCTCCAGTGGCGTCCGGCTTCGGACTCCGACCCATCCGGAGCAGGGGAATCCGGCCGTATTTGGCGGTAATATCCGGCCAATTAGGCATTCCGATGAACCTCCTCCTCCTTCTCCTGGGAGGCCGCGATCCGACGATACAGAGAGCTCGACCGCATCAGCTTCTCGTGATCGCCTTGGGCCGTCAGCCGGCCGTTATCCAGAAGCAGAATCAGATCCGCTTCCCGCGAAGCCGACACCTTCTGCGTAATCAGCAGCGTCGTTGCCTTTCGCGATCGCAGCTCCCGCAGCAGTGCCCTCTCCGTCGCCGCGTCCAGAGCGCTGGTGCTGTCGTCCAGCAGCAGCAGACCCGACCGCCGAACAAGCGCCCTGGCAATCGCGAGCCTCTGCCGTTGACCGCCGGACAGGTTTCTTCCGCCCGGCTCTACCTCGGTCTCGTATTGCATCGGGAGCTTCATCAGGGTCGGATGGATCTGGGCGGCGACCGCCGCCGCCACGAGCTCTTCGGCCGTCGCGTCCGCTTTGCCCCATAGGAGATTGTCCCGGATCGTTCCCGAGAACAGCACCGTCTCCTGCGGAACGTAAGCGATCCGCGCTCTCAGCCTCTCCAGCTCCATGTCGCGAAGAGGCCGTCCGTCCATCAGAATCCGGCCCTCCGTCGGCTCGTGAACGCGCGGCAACAGCTGCATGAAGGCCGTTTTGCCGGCTCCCGTCGCTCCCATGATCGCTACCGTCTGGCCGGCTCGAATGCGGAAGGAAAGGTCCCGGATCGCCGGGCGATCCGCATCGGGATAACGGAAAGATACGTTCTCGAAGACGAGCTCGACCCCTACCGGCGTCTCCGCCGGACCGTCGCTTCCCTTGCCCCCCTCTTCTCCGACCCCTTCCCGGCTCGCGCCCGTCCCGGGCCCGTCTCCGGACGACGCTTCCGTCGGCCGGACCGACAACAGCGGCTTGATCCGGGTCCAGGAGGCTTTCGCTCGGGATACGCTCGTAATTATCAGCGAGATATAAGAGAAGGAGCCGGCGATCCGCACTCCGTACTGCACCATCGCCAGCGCGGCGCCGATCCCCAGCTCGCCCGATTGAATCCGGCCGCTGGCTGCCGCGATGACCGCCAGAATCGTTAAATTCATGAACAACAGCGCGGTCGGAATCGTCGTCTCCGACAGCCGGAGAGCCGCCCCCATTCTCGCTCGCAGCCGATCGTTGACCGGGGCGAAGCGTTCGCGCTCGCGCTCCTCGCCCGCGAACGATCGGATAAGCGCCATGCCCGCCAGATTCTCCCGAATCGTCCCGTTCGTCCGCTCCAGCTCGTGCTGCGCCGACCCGAATCGGACGAAGCCTTTTCGTATCGCGATATAGAGACCGAGCAGCACGACCGGAGTACTGGCCAGCAGCCATAAGGACAGCGCGACGTCCACCATGAACGCCAAAGCCAGAGAAGCGACCACGACGAGAGGCGCGCGCAGGAACATGCGCAATCCGAAGAACACCGAGGTTTGAACCTGGTTAACGTCGTTGGACAGGCGCGTGCTCCAGACGGAATTCGGAAACCTTCTCACCTGGAACAACGGCGCGAACTGCATGTTGCGAAACAGCGTTTGACGCAAATCCGCAGAAAAGCCATGGCTCGTATAAGCCGCGAAGAACGTGTTCACGATGCCGCAAGTAAAGCCCAACAGCGACACGCCGACCATGATTCCGCCCCATTGGAGGATGGCCTTCATGTCCCCCTCGACGATACCGTCGTCGATGATGCGGCCAAGCAGAATCGGGTGCCACACCTCGACCAGCACTTCGAACAGCATCAGCACGATGGCGATGCCCATGGATAGCCGATACGGCTTTAAAAATGTTTTCAATTTCAGAACCTCCGCCTCCCGGCCAGCCGGGAACGGCTATTCCAGCAAGTCCGGCTG
>JAEZZE010000195.1 GCA_023418755.1 Bacillota bacterium
CGGCTAGGAGGCTAACGCTTCGTTCGTGATTTTCTCGATGTCGATCGGGGAACGCGAGCCTTCGCTAACGAGGTCGGGGAGAATGTTCCGCAGAAAATAGTCGACGCAATGAAGCTTGATTTGCTTGATTTTGATCAAGGCGCTCCGGTACATCGCGACGAATTCCTTTTCCGTGTTGCCCCGCTGCAGTTCCGAGAAGGCTTCGTAGATTTGATCCATTTTGTCGGCGACCTCCAGAATCCGGCCTTCGACCGAGCCGTCTTTGCCTTCGCGCAGCTGTCTGCGGAAAATAGGCTGGAATTCGGCGGGAATGTGCTCGTCGATGAAGTGGCCGACCATGCCTTTCTCCACCTTCTGGAGCATGGCCCGCAGTTCCAGCGAATAATGCTTCACGGGCGTTTTGATGTCGCCGATGAAAATTTCGCCGTAATCGTGGCTGCTCGTAATTTCGTACAGTTTTTTCCAATCGATGGCGACTCCCTTGCTTTCTTCGATATCCGCCAACGTTTTCGCGTACTGGACGACCTTCCAGGAATGCTCCGATACGCTGTGCTCCTGGAATTTGAACCTTCCCGGGCAGCGGATAATCCGCTCCAGGTCGGTCAACGATTGAAAATAAGCATGAATGCCCATATGCGGTCTTCCTCCTTTGTCCGGATGTCAATCGGCTTGCTTTACAATCAGTATACAATCGGATTGTTAAGGGAGGATTAACTGCGGGCCGGGGCAGGCAAACCATTGCGTTCGCTCAAATTGCAACCCGGCCGCGGAAATGTGCGACGAGAGGTCTTACCTTTGGAAAAACTCGATCCATTCTTTCTCCGGACCTTGAATAAAGAAGTAGCGGTGTCCGTTCGGCAGCGCGGTGATCTCTTCGACCCTCGAACCCGATCGCGGCGGTCAAGCGGAAATCGGCGAACGAAAAAGACGACCCCGGATGGCAGGGATGAGATTCGTCGTAAGCCTCTATTTCCCGCGAACGGACAATTGTACAAGCGCGACAAGCCTCTCGGTCATAAACTTTAGGAGGACGGATACGAAGGGAGAGGTTGCGAGATGGCACGAATAACCCGTTCGCATGCGCAAAAGCTGATTGGCAAACACGTCTACGCGGTTCGAAAGGACGGTTCGGTCGCTTCGGGCAGGCTTGTCCGGATTTCCGGGGACAGGCTCATTCTGGAGCAGCCGCGAGGCAAAAAGGCCAAAACCCACGCGATTATTCCGCTTGCCTTGTTCGATTTGCTGGCAATAGGCACGGTGGCCGGAGGAGGCTTCGGCTGGGGCGGCTGGGGCAGCGGTTGGGGAGGGGGTTGGTGGTAACGCCGGCCTCGCCCCCCGGCTTTTACCGAAAGGCTTGATTGTATAATGGCTTGGAGAGCTCGACGATCTCCAGAGACGGGATGGCATGGACCGGCTCGTAGCCCAATCGGTTATAAAATCGCAATGCCCGGTAATTGAGAGCGTCCACGAATACATGGGATACGGTGCAGCCCCGGCTCCGGCCGTAATCCTCGGCGCGGCGCATAAGGGCGGTTCCGAGCTTTTTGTTCTGGTGCCGGGAGTCTACGGCCAGCAGATCGATGAACAGCTTAGGATGACGGAATTCCATATGGAGAAAGCCGATCGGCGGACTGCGTTCCGTTCTCGCCGCGACGAGCGTGGCTCCTTTGCGCAGACGCCGGACGATATCGGCGTGCAGCCTACCGTCTCTGGGGTGCTGCCAGGGGGAGATCGGAACCAGCTGCGTGCGGACGAGTTCTACGATGGCTTTATCGTCGCGATTTCTTTTCCAACGGATCAACGGCCATTCCTCCTTGTCACTATTAACGGAAATCCCGATATCCGGGCAGGACGGCGCAATGGGGTTTTATAACGTATGAACAAGTCGTTCCATACGGAACGGCGAAGATGTGTATTGACGAATGGCTCGGAGGAGAATATAATAAATGCTAAATCGACTGAACATTCAATAGCCGTGATGAGGAAAAAGCGATAGGGCTCTTAAGCTCAGAGAGCGTCGGGTTGGCTGAGACCGATGCCTTAATCCCTGTTAGCGAAGTCTCCTCGGAGCTGTTCCCCTGAACCGCCGCAAGGCTCATTAGGGAGAATCGGATTGGCGCACGTTATTGCGCTTGGAGTACGTAAGGCGGCACGATTCGCCTCGTACTTTATAAGGCCGTCATCGCGAGGTGAGCGGCAAACTCGGGTGGTACCGCGGAAGCTATTAGCCTTTCGTCCCTAGACGCCATATTGGCGTCGGGGCGAAGGGCTTTTTTGATTCGTTGAAAGGAGGAAAAAAGATGAGCGCACAGGGAACTACCATCAAATCCAAAGAAGAATTGATCGCAAAATGGAGCAAGCCGGAAGTGATCTCCGGGTCGGAAATGCTGCTTCGCAGTCTGTTACTGGAGGGTGCGGAGTGCGTCTTCGGTTATCCGGGCGGCGCGGTGCTCTACATCTATGACGCCATGCACGGCTTTGACGACTTCAAGCACTTGTTGACGAGACACGAGCAGGGCGCCATTCACGCGGCCGACGGCTATGCCCGTTCCACCGGCAAAGTCGGCGTCTGCATCGCGACTTCGGGTCCGGGGGCGACGAATCTGGTCACGGGCATCGCGACCGCGTACATGGATTCGGTGCCGCTGGTCGTCATTACGGGCAACGTCGCGACGCATCTGATCGGAACGGATGCGTTCCAGGAAGCCGATATCGTCGGCATCACGATGCCGATCACGAAGCACAGCTACCTGGTGCGCAAGGCGGAGGATCTGCCGCGCATCATACACGAAGCTTTCCATATCGCCAACAGCGGGCGCAAAGGTCCGGTGCTCATCGATATTCCGAAGGACGTATCGGCGCAGAAGACGCTGTTCCAGCCGGTATCCGACGTGCAGCTTAGGGGCTACAACCCGACGGTCCAGCCGAATAAAAACCAGTTGGACAAAATGATTCGCGCCATCGAAGACGCGGAGAAGCCGGTCATTCTCGCGGGCGGCGGAGTCGTCTACTCCGGAGCGCACGAGGAGCTGTACGAGTTCGTAACGAAGGCGGGCATTCCGACGACGACGACGCTGCTCGGCCTCGGCGGCTTCCCCAGCGGCAACGAACTGCACATGGGCATGCCCGGAATGCACGGCACCTGGACCGCGAACATGGCGATCCAGTCGGCGGATCTGCTGATCAATATCGGCGCCCGCTTCGACGATCGCGTCACGGGCAAGCTGGCGGGCTTTGCGCCGAAAGCGAAAATCGTTCATATCGACATCGATCCGGCGGAGATCGGCAAGAACGTTCCGACGGATATTCCGATCGTGGGCGACGTCAAAGCGGTCCTGCAGCAAGCCAACGCCCTCGTCAAGCCGGCGGCCAAAGCGGACGCCTGGCGCAAACAGATTCAGGAATGGAAAGCGGCCAAACCGTACTCCTTCATCGATTCCGACACGGAGCTGAAGCCGCAGTGGGTCATCTCGATGATTCACGAGACGACGAACGGGGACGCGATCGTGACGACGGACGTCGGACAGCATCAGATGTGGGCGGCGCAATATTATCCGTTCAACCGTCCGCGTTCCTGGGTCACTTCCGGCGGCTTGGGAACGATGGGCTTCGGCTTCCCGTCGGCGATCGGCGCCCAGATGGGCAATCCGGACAGGACGGTCGTCTCGATCAACGGCGACGGCGGCATGCAGATGTGCGCCCAGGAACTGGCGATTTGCGCGATCAACAACATTCCGGTCAAGGTCGTCATTATAAACAACCAGGTGCTCGGAATGGTCCGCCAGTGGCAGGAGCTTATTCACGAGAACCGTTTCAGCCATATCGACCTGGCCGGCAGCCCGGATTTCGTCAAGCTGGCCGAAGCGTACGGAGTGAAGGGCTATCGCGCTTCCAACAAAGACGACGCCCTTCGCGTATGGAAGGAAGCGCTCGAGCATCCGGGTCCCGCGGTCGTGGAGTTCGTCGTCCGCAGGAACGAAAACGTCTATCCGATGGTTACACAAGGTAGCACGATCGACCAGATGATCATGGGGGATGCCGAATGAACCGTAAATTTACGATAGCGATACTCGTCAACGACCAGCCCGGCGTGCTGCAACGGGTTTCCGGCCTGTTCGGCCGCCGGGGCTTCAATATCGAGAGCATCACCGTCGGGGCTTCCGAGGAGCCGGGGCTGTCCCGTATGGTTATCGTCACGACGGGCGACAACAATACGCTGGAGCAAATCCAGAAGCAGCTCTACAAGCTGATCGACGTCATCAAGGTCATCGACGTCAGCGGCAATCCGATGGTCGGCCGCGAGCTGGCTCTGATCAAGATTAGCGCCGAGCCGTCGATGCGCCCGGAAGTGCTCGGCATCGTCGAGACGTTCCGCGCGGCGGTCGTGGACATCGGGCCGTCGACCCTGATCGTTCAGGTCGTCGGCGATTCCGAGAAGATCGACGCGATGATCGAGCTGCTTAAGCCGTACGGCATCCGCGAGCTGTCGCGGACGGGCGTGACGGCGATGAACCGGGGCGCCAGATAAGGAGCCCGGAGCCCGGACAAGCAATCGTGCCCGCGGAGCGGGCTTTCGAGGAGAGAATCCCGGCGGGCGCACGGGCCGCCGGAGCCGTCTCTCTTGGAACGCCCGCTTCGAGGGTCGACAAATATTGACTTATTTTAAGGAGGAACACAGTTCAATGGCAGTTAACTTGTTTCATGAGAAAGACGCCGACCTCGGCGCTCTTAAAGGCAAAACGATCGCAGTCATCGGTTACGGCAGCCAAGGCCACGCTCAAGCGCAAAACCTGCGCGACAGCGGCCTCAGCGTGATTATCGGCCTTCGCGAAGGCAAATCCGCGGAGAGCGCGCGCAACGACGGCTTCGAGGTGCTCTCCGTCGCCGACGCCGCGCGCAAAGCGGACGTCGTGCAAATCTTGATGCCGGACGAAACGCAAGCGAGCGTATATAAGAACGAAATCGAGCCGAACTTGAAAAAAGGCGCCGCCCTTATGTTCTCTCACGGTTTTAACGTTCACTTCGGCCAGATCGTCGCTCCCGCGGACGCGGACGTTCTGCTCGTCGCTCCGAAATCCCCGGGCCACATGGTTCGCCGCACTTACGTCGAAGGCTTCGGCGTTCCGGGACTGATCGCCGTTCACCAGAACGGGACGGGCAAGGCGTTCGAGATCGGCATGGCCTACGCCAAAGGCATCGGATGTACCCGCGCGGGAGTGATCGAGACGTCCTTCAAGGAAGAAACCGAGACCGACCTGTTCGGCGAACAAGCCGTACTGTGCGGCGGCGCTTCCGCGCTCGTCAAAGCCGGCTTCGAGACGCTTGTCGAAGCGGGTTACGCGCCTGAGATGGCTTACTTCGAGTGCTTGCACGAGCTGAAGCTGATCGTCGACCTGATGTACGAAGGCGGCCTGGCGTCCATGCGCCACTCGATCTCCAACACGGCGGAATACGGCGACTACGTTACGGGACCTCGCATCGTGACGGAAGAGACGAAGAAGGAAATGAAACGCGTGCTGTCCGACATCCAACAAGGCAAATTCGCTCGCGACTTCATCCTCGAGAACCAATCCGGACGCGCGTTCCTTACGGCTACCCGCCGCAACGAAGCCGAGCATCCGATCGAAGTCGTCGGCTCGCAGCTGCGCGGCCTGATGCACTGGATCAAAAAATAAGAGCCGCCCCGCGCGGATACGAAAACCCGGCAACGGCATAGCGCTGCCGGGTTTTTTGTTAAATAACGACAACCGGTATGCTATAATCTGAAGATAGCTTAGATTGCTTCAGGAGGTGCGGGTAATTCCCCCGACATGAGAAAAATTTATATTTTCGACACGACGCTTCGCGATGGTGAACAGTCGCCGGGCGTAAACTTGAACACGCAGGAGAAGGTCGAGATCGCGCTGCAGCTCGAGAAACTGGGCGTGGATCGCATCGAAGCGGGCTTCCCGGCGGCATCCCCCGGGGACCTGGCGGCGGTTAACGCCGTGGCGAAGGCGGTCAAGAACGCCACCGTCATCGGTCTGGCCCGTTCTCGGGAGCAAGATATCGACGCGGTAAAGGAATCGCTTAAGGGCGCGGAGGATCCCGGCATCCATCTGTTCCTCGCCACTTCTCCGATTCACCGCCAGCATAAGCTGCGGATGGATAAGGACCAGGTGCTGGAGACGGCGGACAAGGCGATTCGTTACGCCAAGCAATACTTCGATAAAATCGAGTTTTCCCCCGAGGATGCGGGACGAACCGAACTGGACTACCTGTGCCAGGTGACGGAGATGGCGATTAACGCCGGAGCGACGGTCGTAAACATTCCGGATACGGTCGGCTACATGACGCCGCAGGAGTTCGGGAACATCTTCAAGGTGCTGAAGGAAAAGGTGCCGGGCATCGAGCGGATTCAATTATCCGCGCATTGCCATGACGATCTCGGCATGGCCACGGCGAACGCGCTGGCCGCGATTCTGAACGGAGCCGACCAAGTGGAAGGCACGATCAACGGGATCGGAGAACGTGCGGGCAATACTTCCCTGGAGGAAGTCGCACTGACGCTGGCGACGCGCGCGGAATTTTTCCAAGCGACGACGACGCTGAATCTGAAGGAGATCGCCCGCACGAGTCGCCTGGTCAGCAAGCTGACCGGCATGGTCGTGCCCGGGAACAAGGCTATCGTCGGTGCGAACGCTTTCGCCCACGAGTCCGGAATCCACCAGGACGGCGTGCTGAAGGAGAAGACGACGTACGAGATCATCTCCCCGGAGACGATCGGCCTGCGGGACAGCAAGCTCGTGCTCGGCAAGCACTCCGGCCGCCACGCGTTTCGCGAGAAGCTGATCGATCTCGGCTACGAGCAGCTGACGGAGGACCAAGTGAACGCTGCGTTCGGCAAGTTCAAGGACCTCGCGGACCGCAAGAAGAACGTCAGCGACGAGGACATTCGCGCGCTGCTGGAAGAGAAGCTCGTCGAGACGCCGGAAGTGTTCGCGCTTGAGAAGCTGGTCGTGGCCTTCGACAGCCACGCGACTCCGACGGCGGCGGTTACGCTGAAGACGCTGAAGGGCATCTTGAACAAGGAGTCCGGGGGCAACGGTTCCGTCGACGCGATCTATCAGGCGATCGACGCTCTGACCGGCGAGACGGTCGAGCTGGACGACTATACGATCAAGTCGGTAACCGACGGAACCGACGCGCTCGGCGAAGTCCACGTCGTGCTGAAGCAAGGGGATCTCTCCGCGCAGGGGCGCGGCGTCAGCACCGACATTCTCGAGGCAAGCGCGCGGGCTTACGTGGACGCGCTCAACAGGCTCGTCGACAAACGCAACGCGCCCGCTCGCAACAAGCGCGACAACGTCACTCTGATCTAACAGAAATGGGGAGCTTCGGATGAACTATCGATATTCCGCAAGGCTGGACTCGTTCTCCTCGTCGGCGGTTCGGGAAATTTTGAAGCTGACGCAGAGAAAATCGATTATTTCCTTCGCGGGCGGCTTGCCCGCGGAGGAGCATTTTCCGGTCGCGGCGATCGGGGAAGCGTTCGACCGGGTGCTGGCGGCGGGCAACAAGGCGCTGCAGTACGGGTTGACGGAAGGCTTTCTCCCGTTGCGCGAAAGCATTTGCAAGTGGATGGCGCCCAAGGGCGTAACGATTACTCCGGACGATCTGCTCATTACGACCGGCTCGCAGCAGGCGATCGACTTGTTGACGCGGATTTACATCGATCCGGGCGACGTCATTCTGGTCGAGAAGCCGACATACCTGTCGGCGCTGCAAGTATTCCGCTCTTACGGCGCGGAGCTTGTCTCCGTCGAGACCGACGAGGACGGAATGGTGCTCGAGGACTTGGAGGCCAAGCTCAAGCAATACCGCCCGAAGCTGGTCTATGTTATCCCGACGTTTTCCAACCCGACGGGCAAGGCTTGGAGCCTGGAGCGGCGCAAGGGCGTTCTGGAGCTGTGCCGCGCAAGCGACGCGCTTATTCTCGAGGACGATCCGTACGGCGAGCTGAAATTCGGCGACGCGTCCGTGTCGTATCCTTCCCTGTTTTCGCTGGATCGGCATCCGCAAAGGTCGTGCGTCGTCTATACGAGCACGTTCTCGAAGACGGTCGCTCCGGCGCTTCGCACGGGCTGGGTGATGGCCGATCCCGAGGTGATCCGCCATATGGCCCGCGCCAAGCAGGCCGCGGACTTGCATTCGAGCTCGCTCGACCAGCAGGCGCTGCATCAGCTGATCGAGCACTTCGATCTGGCGGGCCACATCGAGTTCGTACGGAAGGAGTACGAGGCCCGCATGCGCCAGATGGCCGAGCTGCTCTCGCAGCAGCAGTGGCCGGGCGTATCGTGGAACGAGCCAAAGGGCGGCATGTTCTTCTGGCTGACGCTGCCTGAGTCGGTGGATACCGCGGAGCTGCTGAAGACGGCCGTCGACCTGGGCGTGGCGTTCGTGCCGGGCGTCTCCTTCTTCGCGGACGGCTCGGGCCGCAACACGATGCGCCTTAACTTCACGCACAACGACTTCGAGGGCACCGTCGCCGGCATGAAGCGCCTTAACCAAGCGATGGAGAGCGTTCTTGTGAAGTAAAGCAACGGGGATTTAAGGGTTGAGCGGGGGAGCCTCCTTGCTCAGCCCTTTGCTTGGTTTGTTTGCTCCCTTTTCTCGGTATCCCTTCGGCTCAGGAGCGGCGCCCAGGCCAAGAAAGCGCCCCGGCGGGCTCCGATGGGCAGCGCCAAGGCCAGGAAGTGCCCCAGCGAGCTTGGATGGGCTCCGCTAAGCACTGGAGGGCCGGGGGAGTCGCTAGCCTGGCAGCGATGCGGCCAAAGTCGGTCGCATAGGCAATGCCTATAGAAACGATAGTTATTATATATTTTCATTCAAGGGCGAAGTGTACTACAATTGAGAGAAAGTCTCAATGGACAATAATAACCTACAGGTGGAGTGGATACGACAGATGTCAGAAGTCAAAAAAATCGCCGTCATCGCCGGGGACGGCATCGGTCCCGAAGTCGTCGCGGAAGCGATCAAGGTCATGAAGAAGACGGAGGAGCTGTTCGGCTACAAGTTCGAATTTCAGCACGGGCTGTTCGGCGGCATCGCCATCGACGAAAAAGGGACTCCCCTTCCGCAAGATACGCTCGAAATTTGCCAAAACTCCGACGCCGTGCTGCTCGGAGCGGTAGGCGGCCCGAAATGGGACAACAATCCGAAGGAGCTTCGCCCGGAGACCGGCTTGCTCGGCATCCGCAAAGCGCTCGGCCTCTTCTCCAACATTCGTCCGGCGGTCGTCTTCGATTGCCTGAAGGACGCGTCGACGCTAAAGCCGGAAGTGCTGGAAGGCACCGACTTGATCGTCGTTCGCGAGCTGACGGGAGGCATCTACTTCGGCGAGAAGTTCCGCCGCGACGGCGCGCAAGGCCAGGAAGCCGTCGACACCTGCGTCTATAACGTAACGGAAATCGAGCGCATCGTTCGCCAAGCGTTCGAAGTGGCGCAAAAGCGCAGCAAGCGTCTGGCTTCCGTCGATAAAGCGAACGTGCTGGAAACGTCCCGTCTATGGAGAGAGACGGTCATCCGCATCGCTCCGGAATATCCGGACGTCGAACTGGAGCATGTGCTCGTCGATAACTGCGCGATGCAATTGCTGCGCCGTCCGTCGAGCTTCGACGTCATCGTGACGGAAAACATGTTCGGCGACATTCTGAGCGACGAAGCGGCTATGCTGACCGGCTCGATCGGCATGCTGTCGTCGGCGTCGCTGGGCGAAGGCAGCTTCGGCTTGTACGAGCCGGTTCACGGCTCCGCTCCGGACATTGCCGGCCAAGGTATCGCCAACCCGATCGCGACGATTCTGTCCGTGGCCCTCATGTTCCGCCTGACGTTCGGCTACGAAGACGCGGCGGGCGCCATCGAGACGGCCGTCAAGAACGTACTCGACGCCGGACACCGCACCGGGGACATCGCGACCGACAAGAGCAAGGCGATCGGCACGACCGCGATGGGCGATCTGATCGTCGCGGCATTGGCCAAGTAAGCAAAGGATTTGCGGATAAAATGAGCAAAAGGCGCGAGCCGGTATGTTCCCTATCCACTCCCCGGGCGGAAGCTCGGGGATTTTTTAACCCGTTTGCCGCCGATTTCCGGCAGGAATTGTGATCATGGGCAGAGAATATAGTGTGAAGAATAGGGAAACCGACTTACCGATTCAGGGGGGGAAGACGATGAGCTTTTGCTGTGGAGCTAGCATGATCGGGACGAAGGGGACGTTGAAACATTACCGGACGCGAATTCATAACGTGCCGATATTGTTTTGTCCCGTATGTCACCGGGTTGAGGTTCACTACTTGGTGGAGAACGAATACGAAATATTGGCCGAATATGCGCACGGCGACGGAGCATCTGAAGTCGACTTCCAGGACTACGTCGATGAATCGGACAAAGCGCTGCACGAAAATTGCGTCAACAACGAAGAGGAAGATCCGATGGCCGTCGTGCAGAACCAGATCGATATGTCTCTCGACCTGCTCCCTATCGCCAAGGAGATCGGCGATGCGGAATGGGAGCAGCAGTTGAAGAAACGCTTGATCGTGCTCAGCCAAAGACGCCATAAGCTGAAGCTGAAGAGGGCTCCGGGCGGGGCGGTGTGAGGCCTGCGGGGACAAAATAGCGGAAAGGATTCGGGGGCAGTCCGGCCGTTCGTGGGAACATAGCCGGGACCGCCCCTTTTTTACGAAGATATTCGACAGAAAGAGCGTTTCCCGTCCGCGTTTCGATCGCCATGGCTCGACAACTTTTTCGGTTGACATCCGCGATCGTTCATGGATATGATTTGGTTAATTTGAAGCGGGTGATCAGGTTCTGAGACGGCTCTGACAATGGAGGATTCTCGTATGAACGGGTGGAAAACGCGTTATTTTCCGATTCTCGCGGAGTTCGCCCGAAGAGGCGGACACGTCGTTCAACCGGATACGAAGGAACTGATGAGCGCAATGATCGGATTGCCGGCGTCCGTTATTCTCAGACATCATGAAGAAAGCGTGAAGTTTCTGCTTTCCTGCGCGGAACCCGAAGACCGGATGACGTTGGTTCACTGGTCTCTTTTGTTTATTACCGAGCTGCTCGTTTCTCTGCGCTTGCCCGATGCGGCCGCGTCGAGGGAGCAGCGCGAAACGGACAAGCTTCTGTACAGCGCGAGCGCGATCCACTCGGAGCATATGGACGAGACGCGTTCGAATAAATTCGAAACCGTTCTCCAGCACATGGACAGCGGGATCGCTTTATTCGATGCCGCGGGCAATCTCCGGTTCGTGAACGTTCAAATGTCCAAGCTGCTGAAAGCCCCCCGGAGAGCGCTGATCGGAAGCAAGCTGTACCGGCTTTTTTTCCATGAAAGCCTAAGCCTTACGATCCGCAAGCACATTCTGAGAATTTATCAGGGGCTGGTGCTGTACCGGCGTTACCATGACGAGTTTCAGGATGCCGGAGGCCGCCATCTGCTCGTCAGCATTTCGCAGCCGTCCGAGCTTGACGGGGATTATCTGGTCAGCGTGAAGGACGTATCGGAGTACAAGCAGATCGAGCAGGCCGCGTTTCAGAATGACAAGCTGGCCATGCTCGGGAAGATCGCGGCGGCGATCGCTCACGAAATCCGCAATCCGCTTACGTCGATCAGAGGGTTTATTCAACTGCTCAATCCGTATTTGGCGGAAATCGGCAAACAGGAGTACGGGCGGATCATTTTATCGGAAATCGACCGGGCGAACGATATCATTTACGAATTCCTGAACTCGTCCAAGCCGTCCGCGCCGATGAAGCAGAAGGTTCCGGTGGACCTGCTGCTCCGGGAGACGATCCTGCTGTCCGAGAGCGAAGCCCATATGAAAGGCTGCGAGATCCAATACGAAAATTACGACCCCCGCCTGACCGTAGCCGTCGACGTGAAGCAAATCAAGCAAGTGCTGCTGAACATGATGAAAAACGCGATGGACGCGATCCAGGACGTGATCGGGGAGCGAAAAGGCGTGATCGAAATTTCGGCAAGGCCGGAAGGCCGCTTCGCCGCGATCTCGATCAGGGACAACGGCAAAGGAATGGAGAAAACGATTCTGAGCCGGCTGTTCGATCCGTTCTTCACGACGAAGGAAGCCGGAACGGGACTAGGGCTGTCGGTCAGCTATCGGATTATTACCAATCACGGAGGAACGATCCAGGTGGACAGCCGGATTCGCGAAGGAACCGAATTTATCATTTATTTGCCTTACGTCGGGTAAACGGAGTAGAATCTGAGGTGAAGCGGGGCGGCAGCCCCGCGGTCTTGACTTTGGCACAACATGGGGGAACATCGGGATGAGCGGTTGGCTCAACGGAGTAATACGCGCGCTCGCAATCCGCAGAAGCGAATCCGAGAACCGCAGAGGCTTGCGGAACTCGTTGATCGAGGGCATACCCGCGAGCATTCTGGCGAATCTGCTTGGCGGTCCGCTGCAGACCGTCTTTTTGGCCTATCTCGGATTTTCGGCATTCCACATCGGCCTGGTGCTGGCGATTCCGCCGTTCGCCCTGTTGATTCAGGTGCTCGTCGCCTTCGCGATGCAAAGCTGGCAAAACCGCCGGTTTTTCGTCGCGCTGTTCGGCATCGTTCATCGGACGATATGGGTGGCGACCGGGCTCATTCCGCTCGCGTTTCCGGAGGACGCCTGGATTCCCGTCTACCTGGCCATGTGGCTGGTCTGCATGATTTCCGGCCAGGCCGGCGGCGTCGTATGGACATCCTTGATGGCGGACATCGTTCCGGCGAGCATCAGGGGAAAATATTTCGGCATTCGCAATACGGTGCATTGGGCCGTCGTCTGCGTGACGCTGCTGCTCGGCGGGCAGATTATGGAATGGCTTCCGGGGACGCGAGGGTTCGTCGTCCTGTTCGGGATCAGCGCCGCCTGCGTCGTCTGGAACGGCTGGTCGCTGACGCGATATCCGAACCCTCCTTTTCAACCGTCGGAGAGCGGCAAATCGCATCGGATGTTCGCGCGCCCGTTTGCGGACCGGCGTTTTTTGACGGCAACGCTGTTCATCGCCCTGTTTATTTTACTGCAGAACGTCGCCATACCGCTGTTCTCCTACGTCATGCTCGAAGTGATGAAGATGAGCGCGAGCAAGGTCACGTCGATCATCATGCTGCAAAATCTGGTGATGATGATCAGCTACTACTATTGGGGCTTGCTCAACAGCCGGTATTCGACCAACGCGCTCCTGCTCTGGACATTCCCGATGATCGCAGGCTCGTGCGCGCTATGGGCGGGGATGGCCGTTCTGCCCGCGCTGCTCGTATTGATCGTCGTGCATGCGCTGCTGGGCTTCGGGCTGGCCGGCTATAATTTGCTCGTATTCAATTTTCTGATCGGAGATTCCCCGAAGTCGGAGAGGCCGATGTACGTCGCCGTCTTCTCGGCGTTCACGGGCATCGCGGGTTTCATCGGACCGATCGCGGGCGGATGGCTGTACGACGAGGCGGCCGGCGGTCCGCTATGGATTCAGACCTACGGCATCGCTACGTTCGCGGGCGCGGCTTTGCTGGCGCTGTCCTTCGCGGTCGCGCCGTTCGTATTCCGAACCCGTCCCCCTGGGCCGAAGCCTATACCCCGTTCCGGCGAAATGCATAAGGTATAGCATAAAGGCCGGCGGCAACCGCATCAGGGGACGTCGTACGGCGAATTGACAAACGAAACTGTAACAATTATAATTACAGCACAACTAACGGCAGAAATAGACGGCGAGCGGGCAGCAATGCGGATCGCCGGTTTTTTTCTCCGAAATGTAATATAAGAGATTACAGTTTGTCGATTCTATTCTATAAGACGGGCGGGTGGACAACATGAAATTCGGTATCGGGGATTGGGTGCAGGCCAAGACGAGAAACGGGGAGTTCGTTCACGGTTTTATCGAAGCGATAGATCATGCGCAAGGACTGGCGAAAGTATTCGTCGTTCGTTCCGATAACGAGCAATCGGCGGGCAAATCGACCACCGTCCTGGAGCATTGGCTGAGGGAACTGCCGTCACACGCGATGGAAGAGGAAGGCTCGTTGTACAATCTGATCGATCTGGCGCTGGCGACCCGCGACGAAGCGTGGTTCGCGGAACTGACCCGATCGCTGGCGGCGCGTTCCGGACCGGAGCGCCAGGCGGGCAAATTTACCTTTCGCCGGGCTCCCGTCAACCGGCTTGGACATACGGCAAGATCTTGAAGGGCGGTCCGAGACGCGGCCGCGAGGAGCGAATAAATTCTATCGGAGCCGGATCGCGAGTGATCCGGCTCATTTCTTTATTGGACGAATGGATGTAGAATAAGAGAGTACCCAAAATTGAACGATGAGGTGTTGGATATGGAACTGATCGTTACGCCTTCCGCGCTGTCATGCTTCAAAGGGGAATGGGGAATCGCCGACGGGGAAACGGTAAGGGTGTTCGTGCGTTACGTCAGCGGAGGGGAGCTTCCTTTTGCTTTCGGCATTACGCGGGACACTCCGATCGACGCCGCGGTGACGACGGTCGCCGAAAAGGTAACCTTCTATATGGAGAGCAAGGACGTCTGGTTTCTGGAGGGACGAAGCCTGCGCATCGATTGCCCCGGCGAAGACATCGTGTTTCAGTTTTCGTGACGCGGATAGAATAGAGGTAGCAAACCCGGGCGGTTTGATGTAAACTAATAATCATTATATTTCGACACAGGTAACCGCGCGGGGCCAAGAAAAGGAGAATTCGGAAACATGACGGTACATAGCAAGACGAATCATTGCAAGATCGTAGACTGCACCGTACGCGACGGAGGGCTCGTCAACAACTGGGATTTCAGCGTGGAGTTCGTGCAGGATTTGTACGAGTCCCTCAACGCGGCAGGCGTGGAGTATATGGAGATCGGCTACAAAAATTCCCCCAAGCTGCTGAAGAGCGAGGGGAAGGAAGGACCTTGGAGATTTCTGGACGACGACTTTCTTCGCAAGGTCATCGGGGAGAAGAAACGCACGAAGCTGTCCGCGCTCGTCGACGTCGGACGCGTGGACGAGAACGACGTGCTCGAGCGCGGCGAATCGATGCTCGACTTGATTCGCGTCGCCTGTTACGCCCGCGATACCGCGAAGGCCATCGAGCTCGGCACGTTGTTTCATAAACGCGGCTACGAGACGACGATCAACATTATGGCGCTGTCGGGCGTCATGGACAACGAATTGAACGAATCGCTGGCGATGATCAACGACAGCCCGATCGATGTCGTCTACATCGTCGATTCCTACGGGAGCTTGGACCCGGACGATATCCGCTACCTCGTAGAGAAGTTCAGCCGCACGTTGAAGAACAAACGACTGGGCGTCCATACGCATAACAATCTGCAGCTGGCTTTCGCCAATACGCTGACCGCGGCGCAGCTCGGCGTCGAGCTGCTCGACGCCTCCGTCTTCGGCATGGGCCGCGCCGCCGGCAATACGCCGACCGAGCTGCTGCTCGCCAAGCTCACCCGTCCGGAGTACAACCTCCGTCCCGTGCTCGGCATGATCGAGAAGCATATGGTCAAGCTGCGCGAGAAGGAAGAATGGGGATACCTCATTCCCGACATGATTACCGGCACGCTGGACGAGCATCCGAGGTCCGCCATGGGCTGGAGAGCTTCCGACAAGCGCGACCTGTACACGGAGTTTTACGACAAGATGACGACTCCGGAAGTATACCAGAGCAAATAAGCGAGAGTCGAGGAAATCCGTACCGCAAGCCGTCAGGGCTTTGCGGTACGGATTTTTTTGAGCGCTTCGGAATGTCTCCAGTCAGCCGTCCTTTTCCGCAGGAGAATAGTTTTGACAAAAATCGTTAAATAGGCTATTGTTTTGTCAAAAGATGGCAAGGGAGGCGCTTAAGGATGAGAGGCACGGAGCAGAAGAATGTCGGACGGACCGAAGAGGAAGGAGCCGCCGAATCCGAGCGGACGGCTCGACTGGCGAACGCGATTCGCAGATTGGGCAATCGGGTTCGCGTGCCGCCGTTATTGCCGGAAGGGCCTTGGCATCCCGGAATAGACCGGGAGCTTGCCGACTTGTCGCCGGAATGGCTGTCCGGCGGCCGAACGGACGCCGTGCCGACGGCCGTCGCTTATTTGGCCGCCTTGCATCTATGGAACGATAGCCTCGGGAAGGCGCACGATCTGGTGGAACGGCTCGGGACGCCGACGGCCATGCTGCTGCACGGCATCATTCATCGGCGGGAAGGAGACTTCGATAACGCGAATTATTGGTTCCGCCGGGCGGGCAGCCATCCCGCCTATCACGGCCTGCAGGCGCGGGCGGCGGCCTTCTTCGGTCAGCATCCGATCGCAAGCGGCCCCGCGCGCGAGGCGGCCGACAAGATCGCCTCGCAGGGGAGCTGGAACCCGTATCTGTTCGTGACCGCCGTCGCCATGCTGGCTAACCGGCTTGGCGACGAAGAGGCCCGCGAGAAGCTGGAACACGTGCAGCAGCTGGAGCTGGAAGCGATCTTGCGCTACCTCGAAGGCAATCTTGGGGCTCTGCGCGACGTTTAGCCGGTCCGGCCCCGCTCCGACCCGCGCTTGCCGCCGATGAGACGAATCAAGGCGGGAACGATGAGTCCCATGAACGGCGTTGCGTACAGCAGCAAGCCGATCAGAGCTCCGGAGCCGATCTGGACGAGCGTATCCATGCCGGAGAAGATCAGGGCGCCGAACGTACCCGCCATGATGGCCGCCGCCGAGCGGATGATGCCGCCGGTCGACGCCAGGGAGACGGCCATGGCGTCAACCGCGAAAGAGCGCCGGGATTCCTCCTTGAACCGGGCCATCAGGAAGATGCTGTAGTCGACGCCCAGCGCAACGATGATAATGAAGACGAAGAAGGATACGGTCCACGATAGTCCGGCATAGCCGAGAACCCTCACGAATACGAACTCCAGGATCCCCATCGTGATCAAATAATTCAAGCCGAGCGACAGCAGGATGCACAGAGGCTGGAGGAACGAACGGAGCAGAAGCGCCAGCACCGCCGCGATTCCGGCAAGCACGAGAAGGCCGGTGCGGGCGAAATCCCGCCAGGAAATGCCCCGGAGCTCTCCGTATTTGGCCGTCACGCCGGCGACGAACGCTTGAGGTTCCTCCAGCCAGGTTCGTTCCATGCTGCCGCGCACGAACCGCGCGAGCTCCGGGATCGCGTCCATCGCTTCATCGGAGTACGGATGAGGCTCGAGAAGAAGCTCGAACTTCGCCGTTCGCCCGTCGGGAGCGATATAGTAGTCCAACGCCTGTCGGGCGGATTCGTCCGTCGCGCCGTCGTCCCGGGCGGCGGGATTCGTCTTCGCCAGCCTGTTCAAGCCGCCGATCTGGGACAGGAGAAGCTGGCCGAGCCCGTCCTGCAACTGCTTGACGGAGGTCAGGATGCCGAGCATGCCTTGGCTCAGGGGGGCGGAGTGAAGCGCGATCTCCTTAAGGCCGACCATCAACGTCTGCTGCTCGCCCATTAGCGATTGCACGAGATTCCCGACGTCGGGACCTTTCAACTGGCCGGGGGCCGTCAGCTGCTCCGGCTTGCGGCCGAGCGGCCGAACGGCGCTGCGGACTTCGCGGACGAACGGCAGCCTGGCAAGCTCCGCGCTGACTTGCTCGAGCGCCGCCAGACCGGACGTCGTGCGCATCGATTGCTTGGCCGTGACCACGATCGTGACCGGGAACACCTCGCCCGCGCTGAACGCTTTCTCCGCTTGCCGGAAACCGACGACGGAATCCAGCCCGGGGTCGATCTCCGACAGGTCGTCGAACGTTCGTTGGCCCTGAAACAGCAAGGCTAGCGGCGCCAGGCAGACGACCGAGACGATCAGCACGAGAATCGACCTCTTGGCGGCCAGCGCGGCCAGCTTGGTCCAGATCCGCGACGGCCGGCCGACGGGAGCGCGTCGGGCGGGCCAGAAAGCCGCCCGGCCGGCCACGAGCAGCAGGGAGGGCGCCAGCGTCAATGTGGCGGCTACCGTCACCAGCACGCCGAGCGCTACGCCGACGGCGGAACGGTACAGCCCGAATTCCGCGAATCCGAGCAGAAGGAAAGCGGCGAATACGGTGCTGGCGGAGTAGACGATGGTGCCGCCCGCGCCGGCCATCGTGCGAACGAGAGCCTCGACGCGGCTGCCGTCCTCCGAGCCGCCGGCTAGAAGCTCTTCCCTGTATCGTTGGATGAGCAAGATGCAGTAATCCGTGCCCGCGCCGAACAGGACCGCGATCAGGAACGATTCGGTGAAGTGCGACACCGGAATTTTCCACGAAGCGAAGGCTGCCAGCATTCCCTCCGATACGGCGAAGCTGATTCCGATCGTAAGCAGGGGAAGGAGCGGCGTAACCGGGGAGCGGAACAGCATCAACAGAATGGCAAGCACAAGGCCGATCGTCAGCAGCTCGGTTCGCCGCAGGCCGCTCTCGGCGGAGCGTTGAAAATCCTGCGACAGCGGCGCGCTTCCGGTCAATGTCGCCAGGGTGCCCTCAGGCGCCGAGCCGAGCAAGCTTTTCAAACGGCCGAGCGTCTCTTGCGTCTCTTTATCGAAGTCGGCGCTTGGCAGGCCGAGCAGCGCCAGCCGGGTCGTTCCGTCTTTGCTTAACAGACGTTCCGCAAGCTCGGGCTGGGCGACGGAGGAGACGATGGAAGTTACGCGAAGCTCGGATTCCTGTTCGCCGATCTCCGCAAGCAACCGGTTCATCCAGTCGTTGTCGGATTCGCGCAGTCCCTCTTCCCTGGAGAAGACGAGAACGGCCTCGGAGAGGGAGCGGTTGTCGGGAGCGATGTTTTGCAGCAGACGCGTCGCTTGCACGGAGTCCGCGCCTTCCGGAAGAAACCGCTGCTCCGAGTGCCTTAGAATCGATTGCAAATCCGGCATTGCGAATATAGAGAGAAGGGCGGCCGCCAGCCAAGCCGTCAGGACGGCCCAGCGAAACTTGGCGACTATTCGTATCCACTTTTCCAACGTTCGGATTCCTCCCTCCGGCGGTCTTAACGGCATGGGAAAGGCCGATTCACCGTCGGCTCTTGGCTTGACGATAATCAGCCTTTCCGGTTTGGCGGACCTGCGAGACGCAAGCGCCGCCAGGTCGCACGATTCGATTTTGAATCCATCCCCGCTTGCCGACGCGATGGTATAATTGTACCGTGAGATTTGAAATCGTTGCAAATGAAAGTTGCGAAGGGGGGCTTGCCGGATGCATAGGCATGCGTTCGAGACGATCGCGCTCGGGGATCGGGCGTTCGCGTTTCGCTGGCGGAGCCCGGTTCCGACCGCACGGCTCGCGGCTCTCGCGGCGGAGGCATTCGGACTGCGGCTGCCCTGGCTGCTGGAGACGGTTGCTTCTTACCGGGCGATCGCTTTCTATATGAAGTCCTCTTATTCTTCAATAGAAGACGCAGCGGCGGAATTGACCGGGATATGGGAAGGTCTCCGGGGAGATGCGGAAGCGTCCGCGCGACGCGTGGAATTGCCCGTCGTCTACGGAGGCGAATACGGGCCGGACCTGGAGTCGTGCGCGATCAGGAGCGGCATGACGGAAGAGCGTTACGCCGAGCTGCACGCGGCGGCCGAGTACACGGTGGAGGCGATGGGCTTCGCGCCCGGCTTTCCTTATTTAAGCGGACTGGATGCCGGGTTGGAACAGCCGCGCCGGCCCAACCCGCGCATGCGGGTACCTGCCGGCTCGGTGGCCGTAGCCGGCAATCGTACCGGCGTCTATCCGAACGAATCGCCCGGAGGATGGCAAATCATCGGCAGAACGGCCGTGCCCCTGTTCCGGCCGGAGAGCCGACAGCCTTTCCTGCTCAAGCCGGGCGATACGGTCAAGTTCATTCCCGTATCCGAGCCGGCTTCGCCGGTGGCCGGCGGCCCCCGGCTCCGGCACGTGCCGGTCGACCCCGCGCTAAGAGTGTTGAAGCCGGGGCTGCTGACGACCGTACAGGATGCGGGGCGAACCGGCTGGCGGGCTTTCGGCGTTTCGGCCGGAGGAGCGATGGACGACCGGGCGATGCGAGAGGCCAATTTGCTGGCGGGCAACGACGAGGAGGCCGCCGTGCTGGAGTTGACGATGATTGGCGGCAGCTATTCGGCGGAACGGGATTTGCTGATCGCGATCTGCGGAGCGGACCTGTCGCCGGTCGCCGGCGGCAGCCCCGTTCCGATGAACCGGCCGGTATTCGTGCCCGCGGGAACGGTGCTGTCGTTCGGGAAGGCTCGTTACGGCTGCCGCGCCTACATAGCCGTGGCCGGCGGGTTCGATGTGCCCGCCGTGCTCGGAAGCCGCAGCGCGGATCCGAAGGCGGGCATCGGCGGCGGCTTCGGCCGGGCGTTGGCGGCCGGGGACGCGATCGGAGCGGCGGCCGCCTCCCCCGGCGCGAATGCGTTAATGTCGACGCTGCGAGCCAAGGCCGGTGAGCGGGGGACGGGCTGGCGGGCCGCCGGCTGGCACGTCGCGGACAAGACGGGAAGCGCGGCCTGGCCCGGCGGCGACGGGATTACGCTTCGCGTTCTTCCCGGGGAGGAGTGGGAGGAATTTACGGAGGAATCCCGGGAGCGGCTGTTTGACTCGGCTTACCGGGTGGAAGCGTCTTCGGACCGAATGGGCCTGAGGCTGTCCGGCGAACCGCTGATTCGGGTAAACGAAGCCGAGCTTGCCTCGCACGGCGTCGTTCCGGGGACGATTCAGGTGCCCCCGGACGGAAAGCCGATCGTCCTGGGAGCAGGCTGCCAGCCGACGGGGGGCTACCCGAAAATCGCGCACGTGATCGGGGCCGATTGGCCTTTGCTGGCGCAAGCGGCTCCCGGTTGCAAAATCGCCTTCGCGGCGGTCACGCTTCGGGAAGCCGAGCGGGCTTGGAGGCTTCGGCTGCGCGAGCTTGCGCTTCTGAAGGCCGGCGTCGGACTGCGTCTAGCGCAAGCCGTTCGTAAAGGAGAGGGAAGATGAGAATCGATCTGAACGCGGATTCGGGCGAAGGCTTCGGCGCATACGCGCACGGAGCGGACGATCAATTGTTCGACGTCGTATCGTCGGCGAACATTGCCTGCGGATTCCACGCGGGCGACCCCCATACGATGCGCGCGGCCGTCGACGCCTGCGTAAAACGAGGCGTGGCGATCGGGGCGCACCCCGGTCTGCCGGACCGCCTCGGGTTCGGACGCCGGGCGATGGAAATCTCTCCCCGCGAAGCCGGAGATTTCGTCTTGTACCAGGTCGGCGCGCTGTCCGGCTTCGCGCGGGCGGCGGGCGGACGCTTGCGGCACGTGAAGCTGCACGGCGCGTTCTATCACATGGCCTCCGGGGACGAGCGGCTGGCGGAGGAAGTCGCGCTGGCGGTGCGGAGTCTGGATCCCGAGCTATTGCTGTACGGCCTTCCGGGCAGCCGGCTGGAAGCCGCGGCTGCGGCTGCGGGCCTCCGCTACGTTCCGGAAGGCTTCGCCGATCGCGCTTATACGCCGTCCGGCGAGCTTGCGTCCCGCCTGTCGCCGGGGGCCGTGCTGGAACGGACGGAGGACGTCGTGCGGCAGGCGGCGGCATTGGCTTCGGGAGGGAAGTTCCGGACGCTATGCGTTCACGGGGACACGCCTCGGGCGGCCGAGCACGCGCGGCGGATTGCGGATCATTTGCGGACAAGGGGCATAATCATTGCCGCTCCGAGGCTGCAAGAGGAAGAGGGCGAATAATGTCGAATGGATGTCGAAAAACCGGATTCGGGATGCAGGGAAAAAGACGATCCCGTGGAAATTCATGGGGAGAGGCGTTAGTCTTAATTCCAAAGAAGTCTTTAGTGACGAGCAAAGCAGAGAATTAGGTAAATCGTCGGAGGCTGTGTATGTCGATTAATCGCATGGAATTGAAAACGGCATGGACGGTCGTCTTGGCGATCGCGGCGTTCGCAGCCATCCAATGGGGCGGCGGCTGGCTGCGATTGCCGTTCGATTCGGTCGACCGTTACGCCATTCATCTGATTTTGGAAGCTTTGGCCTTTGCGATCTGTTTTGCTCTGCTTATACTTGGCTGGATGGTGTTCGTCCCGACTTTGTGCAGGCACAGGCTGATGACCGCCGCGCTGTTCTCGGCCGTCGGTCTGCTCGGCCTGCTTCACGCCGTCAGCGCTCCGGGCATGCCTCTGTACGACGCCTCCGTAGGCGAAGCTCCCAGCGTCTTGCTGGAGTGGATCGCGGAATGGGCGGGAGCGATCGGCCTGCTCGCCGTATTCACGCTGCGCAACGCGATCGTTAAGCCGCAGACGCGGATTCTGGCGATCATTCCCGTAATCGTGACGGTCGCCGTCGCTTCGGCGTTCGTCTTTCGCGCGGGAAGCTGGAATTCTTCGGCCATCGAAGCGATCGAGCCGTTCCAGCAGACGTTGACGCTGATCGGCTACGGGTCCGCGATCGCCGTTCTTCTGTACCGCAACCGGATCGAACGGCCGGAGTCGGTATTGACGATCGTTCAGGCGCTGATCTGGATGCTGCTGGCCAAACTGGAGAAGACGCTCGGATTCGGAATCGCCTCGCCGCAGGACTTGTTCGGCGAATGCTTCAAGCTGATCGGCTACTATTTTCTGCTGAAGGGCATCTATTTCGTTCTGATCGAGGAGCCTCACAAACGCCAGAAAAAAACGGAAGCCCGCATCCAATACATGGCCTACCACGACGAACTGACCGCTCTTCCCAACCGTCGGCTGTTCTCGGAGCGCGTTCGGGCCGAAATGGCGCGGTCGCTTCACGGAGGCGGCAAGTTCGCGCTTCTCTGGCTGGACATCGACAGGTTCAAGACGATCAACGATTCGATGGGGCATTCGTTCGGCGACCGGCTGCTCGTCTCCATCTCCAAGCGGTTGACGGAGTACGCGGACAAACCGGAAAACGTGTTCCGGCTCGGCGGAGACGAGTTTACGGTTCTCTTGGGCGATATTCGCGACGAGAGCGAAGCGGAGGAAGCGGCGCAAAGGCTGGTCGACCTGTTCGATCAGCCGATCAAGGTCGGTCCTTCCGCCTTCCACATTACCGGCAGCGTCGGGGTGGCGATCTACCCGGATGACGGAAGAACGCTCGATTTGCTGCTGCAAAACGCGGATACGGCGATGTACGAGGCCAAGGAATCGCGCAACGGCTGGAGAAGGTACGAAACCCGGATGAACCTTAAGGCCAAGGAAAGGCTGCTGCTGGAGAACGACTTGCGCATCGCGCTGGAGCTCGGGCAGTTTCACCTTGCGTACCAGCCTCTCGTCGATCTGGAGGGCGACCATCTCGTCGGAGTCGAAGCCCTGCTCCGATGGAGGCATCCGCAGAAGGGAGAAATTCCGCCATCGGAGTTTATTCCCCTCTGCGAGGAGAACGGCTTTATTTTGCCGCTAGGGGAATGGGTGCTTCGGAGCGCCTGCGAACAAATGAAGAGATGGCACGACGGCGGACTTCCGCCGATCGTGTTGTCCGTCAACCTGTCCATCCGCCAATTCCGCCAACACGATCTTTGCGCGCGCATCGAGAAGGTGCTGGCCGAGACGGGCTTGGCGCCGCAATGGCTGGAACTCGAGATTACCGAAAGCATTATGGCCGACGTCGCATACGCGACCGAAATGCTGAAGCAGCTCAAGAAGCTTGGCGTAAGGATCAGCGTCGACGATTTCGGCACCGGCTACAGCTCGTTATACTACTTGAAGCGGTTCCCGATCGATAAGCTGAAGATCGACCGGGCGTTCGTGGGCGACGTACTGACGGACCGCAACGACGCGGCAATCGTATCGGGCATATCGGCGATGGCGCGCAACCTGGAGCTCAAGGTGACGGCCGAAGGCGTCGAGAACGAGGGACAGGTCGCTTTCCTGAAGCAGTTGAAATGCCAGGAAGCGCAGGGATACTATTTCTCCAGGCCGGTTCCGCCCGATAGGTTCCAAGCCTTGTACGAGCAAGATGCGGCCAAGAGGCAATCCGCGGGAACCGGCGAATGGCCGAAAGCGCCGGAAACCGAATAAAAGCTACCGGTTAAAGCGGTAGTCATCGAGGGGCTGTCCCGGTTCATCATTGCGATGACCGCGGGATAAGCCCCTATTCGCATGGGGAGATGGTATCGGACCCTTTGCCGGTCCAAGCAAGGTTATGGCGAATAAGGGACAATTGAAGCGGATGAAGCGATCTTGCCGTTGCTCGCGGTTGAAGCGAGCCTAACGCATCGGGTACGATAGAGTTGCCATGCTACGGAATGGGAACTCGCGTTAAGGAAACCGCATGCCGCGGAATCGAGTAACGGAAATCGCATGCTGCGAACCCGTAATCGATGCTTTGTTCAGAACTATAGGTTGGAGGTTGCATAGATGTCATTTTTATTTAAGTCATGGAACGCGAATGGGCGATTGACCCGATTGGCTTACGCTCCTGTGCTGCTGGCGGTCTGCATCGCGCTGCTCGGGGTCTTCGGGGCGGCCGAGCAGGCGCAAGCCCATGCCTCGCTGGTGAAGACGGCTCCGCAAGCGGATTCCCGAACGGACGATAGTCCGGAATCGGTCGAGATCGTCTTCAACGAAAGACTGGACAGCGGGGGAGCGAAGCTGCTCGTGCTCAGCGAGTCGTCGCGCAACGTCGCGAAGGGCGAGCTCGAACGGATCGAAGAAGGCAAGGGCATTCGGATCGGACTGCCGAAGCTGGGAGATGGGCACTACACCGTCTCTTATTCGGTGATCTCGGCCGACGGCCATCCCATCTCCGGAGCTTACGTATTCACGGTAGGGAATCCGGCTCCGCTCGACAGGAGCAAGCTGAACCCGCATCAACAGGTCGGCCACGCCCATGATCATGGCGGCGGTTCGGGACTGGATGCGGATTCCTTCCTGCTCTACGCGGCGAGAATCCTTTACTATGCCGGTCTTCTCGCGGCGGCGGGGCTGGCGCTGTGGAGCCTGCTGCGCAGCATGTCGCGGACGGTCCGCGATACGCATTCGGGGGTGCTCGGCCTGGCCGGGAAATTCGCTCTGATCGCTACGCTCGCCTACGTTTTCTTCAGCCTGCGCGATCTGGGCCAAGGGGAGCCGCTGTCCGAGTGGGGGCGTATTCTGACGGAGACGACGATCGGCAGGCTATATATCGCCGAGCTTCTGCTGGCGCTGGCCGCTCCGATGCTGCCCAAGCTGGGAGCCGTTCCGCGCGCGGCCTGGGCCGCGATCGCGCTTTTCCTCGAGGCATGGTCGGGACATGCCGCGGCGTTTACCCCGGTTTCTTATACGATAGGCCTGGATTATGCGCACCTTCTGGCCGCGGCACTCTGGAGCGGGGGACTTCTGCTGCTGCTTGCGGTTTGGTTTAAGGAGCGTCCGGAGGCCGGCCGATTCGCGCTCGTATTCTCCAAGTGGGCGCTGATCTCCTTCCTCGCGCTATGGGTAACCGGCATTTTGTCGACGCTAAAGTACTTGCCCTCCTTGGAATATTTGTTCTACACCGCCTGGGGCAAATGGCTGATCGCCAAAGCCGCCGTCTCCCTGCTCGTGGCCGTCACGGCGTTTCTGATCCGGCGGCGCCTGAAGAAGGGCGAGCTTCCCCGCGGCAGCCTGCTGAAGATCGACGTCGGTCTTCTGGCCGGAATCGTGCTCTGCGTCGGCATTCTGACGTATCAGACGCCGCTGCCGGTCAATGAGCCGCTTAACTATCATAAGATGGGCACGGATTTGCACGTGACGCTGCGCATTTCGCCCAACGCGCCGGGAGACAACCGGTTTACGGTCAAAATATGGCTGCCGGAATGGGTGGGCGAAGGCGAGGCCAAAAGCGTCCAACTTCGGCTGCTTCCGCTCGACAAGGAAGGGATGGGGTATATCGACGTCCCGCTCAACCCGTATGAAGACGAAGAACTGGACGCGTTCCCGGATTTCAAGAAATCGACGTATACGGCGCAAGGCCCTTATCTACCCTTCGCGGGACAGTGGAAGGCGCAAGTCCGCGTAACCGATTCGGAGGATACGGAGAGGGTCGTAGAGACGTCTTATCGGATATATTAGCGGTCGGCCGAGCACCGGCGATCGGGGGAATACCGATATAAAGAGGCGCGAAGGCAGGGGCGGACTTGGGGATAACGAGAAAGGAACGTGCGGGCCTAATGGATAACCGGAATAAGGACAGAAGGATCAAATGGCTGATTCTGCTCATTCCGACGGTGACGATCGGCCTGTGGGAATACGTGCGGCACGCCTTCCTGCTGCCTTATATATCGATGGATTTGGGCAACCTGCTGGCGCCTTTCATCGTGCTTGCCGTCACTTTGACGCTAGTACGAAGCCTGTTCGCGCGGATGGAGCAATCGCAGATGGCGCTGCAGCGGGAGAAGGAAGCCAAGGCGGCGCTCGAGGAGCGGGAGAGCCTAGCCCGCGAGCTGCACGACGGCATCGCGCAATCGATGTTTCTGCTCGCCGTGAAGCTGGATCAGTTGGACGAGCTGAGCCGGGAAGAGCCGGTGCGGGAGCTGGCCAAAGGGCTTAGGGAGACGGTGCGGGTCATGCACGAGGACGTTCGCCAGGCGATCGCCAACCTTCGTCAGCCGCCCTCGCCGGAATCGGCCGCCTGGGTCGTTCCGCTGCGAGAGCTGCTCGGAGAGACGGCGGAGCTGAGCGGAGCGCGCGCGGAGTTCGTCTGGACGATTAAGGACGACGCTTTGACCGACAAGGAGAAGGTCGAGCTTCACGCTTGCGTCCGGGAGGCGCTTGTCAACGTCAGGAAGCATGCGCAAGCTTCGCACGTGTACGTCATCGGGGAACCGGACGGAGCGGAAGGCTTCCGCTGCCGGATCGAAGACGACGGCGTCGGCTTTGGCGGAGATCCGCTTCAGGCGCACGGCCGATTCGGACTGCGCATGGTGAGGGATCGGGCCAGATCGATGGGCTGGTCGTTCCTGGTCGAGCGCCGAGGGAACCGGACGGTCGTAGAACTCGCGAAAAGCGGAAAGAAGGCGGAGCGGGAATGAGCGGAGTCGGAAACGTCAGATTGCTGCTGGCCGACGATCACCGGCATGCCAGGGAAGGGATGAGGACGATCGTGTCCGCGCTGAAGGAGTTCGTCATCGTCGGGGAAGCGGCCAGCGGGGAGGAAGCTCTCCGCATGACGGAAGAGCTGGCCCCGGATATGATTTTGATGGACATCAACATGCCGGGAATGGGCGGGCTGGAAGCGGTCAAAGCGATCAAAGCGTCCTTCCCCGCGGTGAAGATCGTCATGGTAACGGTATCCGACGACGTCGCGCACCTGTTCGAAGCGATTAAGAAGGGGGCGCAAGGGTACCTGCTGAAAAACTTGAACCCGGCTGCCTGGAGAGATTATTTGCGCGCGGTCGCCTTCGACGAGGCGCCGCTCAATCCGGAGCTGGCCCTGTCGATTCTCCGCGAGTTCTCCGATCGCAAACCAGGCTCCGCGGCAGGCGCCCCAAGAGAGCCGGCAGCGGCCGACGGCGGATTGACGCCTAGAGAGCGGGACATTTTGCAGGAAGTCGCGCGCGGCCGGAAAAACCGGGAAATCGCCCTGTCCCTCGGACTGTCGGAGCATACGGTCAAAAATCATCTGAAAAATATTTTGCAGAAGCTTCATCTCGACAATCGGGTGCAGTTGACCCGCTACGCCTACGAGCGGGGAATCGTCGAACCGGACTAGGCTTAGTATTCCTTGCCTTAATATTGTCACAATGATCGATCCGAAATGACTCTTTCGAGTCATGCGCCTGCGGCAAAGAACGAGCTATACTTGGATATATCTGAAACTAATCGAATCAGGAAGGTTGGATATTCCTTATGAAAAAAAGCTTGTCTTTGCTGCTTGCTCTAATGCTGTCGCTCGGCTTCGCAGGTTTGGCCAGCGCTCACGTGACGGTTCAGCCGAACTCCGCCCCGGCGGGCTCCTATCAAGTGTTCACCGTTCGCGTGCCGTCCGAGAAGGATTCCGCGACGACTCAGGTGAAGGTGGCGATCCCGGACGGCGTCAATATCAGCCGCTTCGAGCCTAAGCCGGACTGGACGTACGAGGTCGAGAAGGGCGCGGAGGATAAAATCGTCAGCGTTACCTGGAAAGCGACCGGAAACGGCCTGGGCGCTACGGAGTTCGGCGAATTCCGCATGCAGGGCAAAGTCGCCGACGATGCCAAAGAGCTGAGCTGGAAAGCGTACCAGACCTATTCCGACGGCGAAGTCGTGGAATGGACGGGCGCTTCGGACGCCGACAAGCCGGCCTCGGTGACGACGGTCACGGCGTCGACGGGAGACGGCCACGGCGACGGGCACGGCGCTTCGAGCGGAGCCTCGGCAAGCGGGGACGAGGCCAAGGACGAAGGCGGCCGCGACGCGCTGACGCTGTCGCTGGCGATCGCCGGACTCGCCGCGGGCGTTCTTGCGCTGATCATTGCGATTGTCCGCAAGCCTAAGCGGGGATAAGAAGACGGGACCGCGGCAGGGAAAGCTCCTGTTTGGGTCCCGTTTTTTTACGAGGGCGGCTTGATTACGGGCTTTCCTTGCCCTATAATGAAGTGTAAATCTCGAAATGCGACGATGGAGAAAAGTAAGCAGTGCCTTCTTACAGGGAGGGAGCGCCGAAGATTGCGAGCGTTCCTAAGAAATCAGGCTGCCGAAGTTCGCTCCGGAGCAGATCTTTGAACGTGCGGCTGCGGCCGTTCAGTAGGAGATACCGGCTTGCGGCCCGTTACGCCGTACGAAGCGGGAATGTCCATGCGCCGAATAAGGCGTGCGTCCAATTTGGGCAGCGGCGTTCCAACAAGGGTGGTACCACGGTCTTTTCGTCCCTTACGGGAGAGAAGGCTTTTTATTTTGTCGCGAGAAGGAGAATGGTGATGAAGGAACGATTAGAGGCTTTGCGGAGAGAAGCGCTGGATAAGCTGCAAACCGTGGCGGACGCCGCCGCGCTGAACGATCTCCGCGTGCATTATTTGGGCAAGAAGGGGCAGCTCACCGAAATTTTGCGCGGCATGGGCTCGCTCAGCGCCGAGGAGCGCCCGATCATCGGACAGGTAGGCAACGAGGTTCGCGCGGCGATTGAAGCGGTAATCGGGGAGAAGCAGGCCGGCTTTGAGCAGGCCGAGACCGCGCGCCGTCTGCAAGCGGAGACGATCGACGTTACGCTGCCGGGCAAAGCGGTCGGCGCCGGCGCCGTTCATCCGCTGAACAAGATCGTCGAGGAAATCGAAGATATTTTCATCGGGATGGGTTATACGGTGGCGGAAGGGCCGGAGGTCGAAACCGACTTCTTCAACTTCGAGGCGCTTAATCTGCCGAAAAACCACCCCGCGCGCGACATGCAGGATTCCTTCTATATTACGGACGAGATTTTGCTGCGTACGCAAACGTCTCCGGTGCAGATTCGCACGATGAAGGCGGCAAACGGCAAAACCCCCGTCAAGGTCATCTGCCCGGGCAAGGTGTATCGTCGCGACGACGACGATGCGACGCATTCGTTCATGTTCCATCAGATCGAAGGGCTTGTCATCGGGCCGAACATTCGGATGAGCGACCTGAAGGGAACGCTGCTGCAGTTCGTGCAGGAAATGTACGGGCCGCAAATGCAAATTCGTCTGCGTCCGAGTTTCTTCCCGTTCACGGAGCCGAGCGCGGAGGTGGACGTTACCTGCGCCCAATGCGGCGGCAGCGGCTGCCGGATGTGCAAGCATACCGGCTGGATCGAAATTCTCGGCTGCGGCATGGTGCACCCGAAGGTGCTCGAATACGGCGGCTACGACCCGAACGAGGTAACGGGCTTTGCGTTCGGCATGGGCGTGGAACGGATCGCGCTGCTGAAATACGGCATCGACGATATCCGTCATTTCTACGCGAACGATACGAAGTTCCTAAGCCAGTTCGCCAAAATATAACGCGAAAAAATTACGATAAAAACGAGGGGAGTTTCCCATGAACGTATCCTATCGGTGGTTATCCGATTATATCGATTTAAGCGGCATTCCCGCCGAGCAATTGGCGGAGATGATGACGCGGGGAGGCATCGAGATCGATTCCGTGCCGTCCCGGAATGCCGGCGTTACCGGCGTAGTCGTCGGCTATGTGAAAAAAAGAGAGAAGCATCCCGATGCGGATAAGCTGAGCGTCTGCACGGTCGATGCCGGAACGGGCGAGGATTTGCAGATCGTCTGCGGCGCGCCTAACGTCGGCGCGGACATGAAGGTTCCGGTTGCCCTCGTCGGCGCGAAGCTGCCCGGAGGTCTCAACATTAAACGCGCGAAGCTGCGCGGCGTGGAATCGCAGGGGATGATCTGCTCGGCGCGCGAGCTGGGCATCAACGACAAGCTGCTGCCGAAGGAGCAGCAGGAGGGCATTCTCGTGCTGCCGCACGACGCGGAGATCGGGCGCGACATTCTCGACGTGCTCGCCCTGAACGACTCGATCCTCGAACTGGATCTGACTCCGAACCGTTCGGACTGCCTCAGCATGCTCGGCGTGGCCTACGAGGTATCGGCGCTGACGGGCCGACCGCTGAATTTGCCCGATCCGGCGAAAGACATCTATTCGGCTGCGGAAGTCGCTTCGGATTATGTCCGCGTATCGATCAGCTCTCCTGAGCATTGTTCTCTGTATACCGCTCGGTACGTGAAAGGAGTGAAGATCGCTCCAGCGCCGCAATGGATGCAGAACCGTCTGATCGCGGCCGGCGTGCGTCCGATCAACAACATCGTCGACATTACGAACTATGTCATGCTGGAATACGGCCAGCCGCTGCACGCGTTCGACGCGGCCCGGGTCGCGGGCGGACGCATCGACGTTCGTCTCGCGAAGGCGGGCGAAACGCTCGTCACGCTGGACGGCCAGGAGCGTAAGCTGGAGCCGCATATGCTCGTCATCGCGGACGCGGAGAAGGCGATCGGCCTTGCCGGCGTCATGGGCGGCGCGAACTCCGAAGTGTCGGAAGGCACGACGGACATTATCCTGGAATCGGCGAAATTCGACGGCAGTACGGTTCGGCGCACTTCGCGTCAATTGGGTCTGCGCTCGGAGGCGTCCGCACGCTTCGAGAAGGAGGTCGACCCGGATCGGGTGCGCGCGGCGCTGGATCGCGCGGCGGGACTGATGGCCCGCTACGCGGAAGGACTCGTCACCGAAGGCGTCGCCGAGGCTGAAGCGTCCGCGCGGAAGCCTTCCGTTATCGATCTGTCCCTCTCACGAGTCAACGGCATGCTCGGAACCGAGCTGTCCGCCCTGGAAATCAAGACGATTCTCTCCCGGCTGCAATTCGAGGTCAAGGCAAGCGGCGACGACGTCTGGAAGGTCGCCGTTCCTTCCCGGCGCGGGGATATTTCCCGCGACGTCGATCTCGTGGAAGAAATCGCCCGTCTGCACGGCTACGACGAAATTCCGACGACGCCGATCGAAGGGCCGACGACGCCGGGCTCCCTGACGAAGCCGCAGGCGATTCGCCGCAAATTGCGGACGATTCTGACCGGGGCGGGGCTGCACGAGGCGATCAGCTACTCCGTTACCTCGCTGCCTAGAACGGAGCTGTTCGCGGAACTGTCGGCGGGCGCCAAGCCGATCGCGCTGGCGATGCCGATGAGCGAAGAGCGCAGCGTCCTGCGCACGACGCTCATTCCAAGCTTGCTGGAGGCGGCCGCGTACAACCTGAACCGGAAAAACAACGATGTCGCCCTGTTCGAAATCGGCAACGTCTACCACACGGACGAGACGACGCTGACGAGACTGCCTCAAGAAAAGCCGAGAGCTGCGCTGCTGCTGCTGGGCAATCGCCGCGCCTCCTCATGGAACCGCACCGCGGAACCCGTCGACTTCTACGATGCGAAGGGCATTCTGGAGCAAGCGTTCGACCGGCTAGGCCTGTCGGGCCGCATTTCCTACGAAGCCGCCCAGCCGGCCGGCTTCCATCCGGGCCGCACCGCCGCGATCGTCATCCGCACGGAACGAGGCAGCCGGACGATCGGCTTCGTCGGCCAAGTGCATCCGGAGACGCAGCGGGAGTTCGACTTGCCCGACGCGTACGTGGCCGAGCTTGAGCTCGGGCCGATCTACGAGTTTGCCGATGCGAGCATCGAGTACCGCATCCTTCCCCGTTATCCGGCGATCGAGCGCGATATCGCGGTCGTCGTGGATCGCGGCGTCGCCGGCGGCGCGCTGACGGCGACGATCTCCGCTTCGGCGGGAGAGCTGCTGGAGTCGGTCGAGGTGTTCGACGTGTATACGGGTGAACGGATCGGCAGCGACAAGAAGAGCGTCGCGTTGGCGCTTATCTACCGTCATGCGGAGCGTACGCTCACCGACGAGGAAGTCGGAGAAGCGCATGCCCGCGTGCTTGCGCAATTGGAACAATCTTACGGCGCGGAACTTCGGAAATAGGCAGGAAACGATAAGGGAGGCAGCGAATACGTCTAGACGCCGGTTGGCGAAGGATGATTCGCTGCTTTTGTTACATACAACAATTACGAATGCAATGGGAGGACCACGCCGTGAGCAATCAGGATAAAACGCGTGTCACCGTTGACATATATGGAACGCAGTATACGATAACGGGACATACGAGCACGGAATATATGAAAAGAGTGGCTGCGCTTGTCAACGAACAGATGAACAAGGTGGACTTCGGCTATCCGAGGCTTGATCTGCCTAAGCTGGCCGTACTCGCAGCCGTAAATATTGCGGACGAGCTTTTGCGCTTGCGAAGAGAGAATGAACAGCTGCTGAAAATCGAACATGACCAGCAGCTTCAAATCGCGGAGCTGGACAATGCGCGATCTTCGTTGTCGCAGGAGCTGGAGGCTCTTAATGAGCGATCGGCGCAGGAACTGGAAGCGGAGAAGGAGCAGGCGGCATCGGAGCTCGATGCGTTCATGAAGCAGGCGGAGAGCGAGCTGGAAGCCGCCCGGGATGAATTGACCCGGGCGGAGAGGCGGGCGGCAAGCCTGAGCGAGGAACTGGAGCGGCAGAAGCAAACGGCTGCCCAAACGCTCCAATCCTTCCAGGCAAAAGCGGCGCAAGAGCTGGAAGCGGCCAAATCGCAAGCCGCTCAGGAGCTGAAATCGGTCAAGGCGCAGGGGGCGCAAGACCTAACCGCGGCGAGGGAGCAGGCGGCATCGGAACTGCTAGCTGTCAAACGGCAAGCGGCGGAGGAACTGGGCCTGGCGAAGCAGCAGGCGGAAGCGGAGCTGAAGTCGGCGAAACAGCAAGCGGACACGGAACTTTTAGCGGTGATGCAGCAAGCGGAAGCGGAACTCCAAGAAGCGAAGAAGCAAGCGGAAGCGGAACTCCAACAAGCGAAGAAGTTAGCGGAAGCGGAACTCCAAGAAGCGAAGAAGTTAGCGGAAGCGGAACTCCACGCGGCGAAGCGGCAAGCAGCGGAGGTACTGGGCCAGGCGAGGCAGCATGCAGCAGAGGAACTGGACCTGGCGAGGCAGCAAGCAGCGGAGGAGCTCCAAGCGGCAAAGCTGCAAGCAGCGGAGGAACTAGGCTTGGCGAGGCAGCAAGCGGATGCGGACTTGCACGAAGCGGTAAGGCATGCCGAGGAAGAGCTGTTGGCCGAGAAGCGCAAAGCGGCGTCCGATCTCGAGAATTCGAAGCTGGAAGCCGAGCTGGAGCTGGAGCAGGCGAGCCTGGATGCGGCACGGGCGTTAGAAGCCGTACGCGAGGAAGCCGAAAGCCGCCTGGCCGCCGAGCGTGCCGAGTTCCGGGAAGCTTTGGCCGCGGAGAGGGCTAATGCGGCCGCGGAGTTGGCGAAGGCGAAAGAGGAGGCCGATCTGCGCCTGGCGGAAGAGCTCTCCCGGGAGCGCGCGGCTTTAGCCGAACGGTTCGGCCAAGAAAAGCGGGAAGCGGAAGACGAGCTCGTTCAGGCCCACGCCTCAGAGGTTGAGGCTTTCAAGCTTCTGCACTCGGCGGAGCTGAACGCGCTATCGGAAGCAAAGACGGCAGAGCTTGCCGAAGCGATGGCTCGCGCCGCCGCCGAACTCCAGGAGCTTGAGACGGTCTATTCGGAAGAGCTGGAAGCCGCAAAGACCGAGCTTGAGACGTTATCGTCCGAGGCAAAGAAATGGCGCGATAAAGAGAACGAATGGGAACGGCTGCGCGAACGGCTGGAAAACGATGCGGAGCGATGGGAAACGGAAGCGGAAGACCAGAGAAAAACCGTTCTCGAACAGCAGGAGATGCTGCAGGAAGTAGAGCAGCAAACGACCAAGCGCTTCGGCGCGCAGCAAGAGGCGCTTGAGGATGCCCGGCGCGAGAAAGATGAGCTGGCCCGGGAGCTTGCCGAACGGGATGATCAAGAACAGAAGTGGAGCGAGACGATTCGGGAGCTTCGGGAGCGACTGGCCGAATCCCGGCAAGATCAGCAGTCCGCAGCCAAGCAGATCCAGGAATTGGAGACGCGGGTTTCAGAGTTGGATCGTTCACGCACGGCGCTTAGAGAGGCCGTTGAAAGCGCGGAGCAAGAGCTCGAGGCGGCTCGCGCGGAAGCGGCCGCGGCCCCTTCGCGCGAATCGGACGCAGCCGAATTGAGCGAGCTGCGAGAGCAAGCCGCGCTGGGAGAGCGGCTTCGCGCGGAACTGGAGGAACTCCGGGTCGAACACTCCAAGCTGGGCGAGGAATACAAGAAGCTTCAGAACGAGTACAACGAATGGATCGACATGCTGGAACAAGAATGAACTAAACGAACGGGCCTCTCGGGCGATCAAGCCTGAACGGGCCTTTTTCGTCGTGGCGGATTCTGCATAAAAAAGGCGATTCCTTCCGGCTTGCGCACGGGAGAAACCGCCTTGAATCGAGATTTGAAATTAGCCGACGACAAGCTTCGTGATCATCTGCGCGTGGCCTTGTCCGCACATAATGTTGCATTTGACTTCGTAAGTTCCCGCGGGCAGAGTGACTACCTTGGATTTATTGCCTCTGATCGTAATGTCTTGTCCGACGACTTCGATCCCATGGGCTCCGCTCAAGTTTTCCAGCGTCAGTTTGACGGGAGTATCCTTAGGGAGAGAATACTCTTGCTGATCGAATTCCCAGTTGCTTGCTTTGATGACGACCTCTTGCGAGTAGGACTCTTCGCTTGCCGGAGAACTGTTTCCGGATTTTGTATCGTTTCCTCCACACGCCGATAAAGCCAGCATCAATGCCGCGAGGGTGAGAAAATAGACGATTTTTCTTTGCATGGCCAATGACCTCCGTACCCATGAAATGAAGGACGGAACTTCTCTATTTTTACGATTCCGCCTGCACACATTGTACCATATGGCCGGCAATGTTTATCCCCAATCTATGGCAGAGTCATGACATTATTTGAAAAAGCGGCCTGAAATACGAGCAAAGCCCCTTCGCCGTTCGCGAAGAGGCTTTGCTCGTATTGCTTCGTTAAGTTCTCTGCTTGCCGGCTTCGTAAGGAGAAGCGATCGGAATAAACAAATCGATAATCCCGATCACGAGCGCCGCCAGCAACGCGCCGATGACCGTCACCTCGACGCGGCCTACGACGAACTGAGCCAGCCAGATGACGAGGGCACTGCTCAGGAATCCGACGATTCCCCGTCCGAACGGAGTGACCTTTTTACCGAAGATTCCTTCGATGATCCACCCCAATACGGCGATAACGACCGCGAGCATAAGAGCGCTCCAGAACCCGCCCACGGAAAATTGAGGGACGAGCCAACCGACGACCATCAATACGATGGCTGCGACGATAAAGCGAACGATCGTGCCGATTACATTCATGGTTTTCGACCTCCTTAGGATGTAGTTTATCCCGAGATTCGTTCCCTATGAGTGATCGTTCAAAAAGTCGGTAAATCCGTTGCTTTCGCTTAAATGAAGGATTCGGCTATAATATAGGCGAAGGAGTTGAAGGTTTCCGTGAACGAGAAGGCTTTACATACGCTCGAATACGATAAAATCATTCGCAAGCTAACCGGGCTTGCTTCGACCAGCTTGGGCAAAGAGGAAGCGGAGAAGCTGACTCCGAGCCGCGAGCTCGAGATCGTGAATCGCAGATTGGCCGCGACGGACGAAGCGTCCAGAGCCGTCGGCATAAAAGGAATGCCCCCTTTCGGAGGAATAACCGATATTCGTTCTTCCCTTCAGCGCGCCAAACTGCAAGGAATGCTGCAGCCTCCCGAGCTGATGGAAGTCGCCCAATTCATGATGGGCTCGCGACGGTTAAGCCGATTCATAGCCTCCGCCGGGGAGGAGACGGAGCTTCCGCTGATCTCCGATCTGTGCGAACCGTTGACCGACTTCAAGGCATTGGAAGACGAGATACGCAGATGTATAGACGAACAGGGCGACGTGCTCGACTCCGCCAGTCCGGAGCTGGCTTCCGTTCGCAGGGATATCCGAATCAATGAAGGACGTGCCAGAGAGAAGCTCGAAAGCTTGATCCGCTCGACCTCGGTCCAGAAAATGCTCCAGGAAACATTGATCACGATGCGCAACGACCGTTACGTCATTCCCGTAAAGCAGGAGTACAGATCCCATTTCGGAGGCATCGTTCACGATCAATCGGGAAGCGGCGCCACGTTATTCATCGAGCCCGAAACCGTCGTGCAGATGAACAACAAGCTGCGCGAGCTAAAGATCAAGGAGCAGAACGAGATCGAGCGCATTTTGCGCAAGCTGACCGCCGATATCGGAGAACGCGCGGATCTGCTCGCGGGGGATGCGGAGATTCTCGGCTTGATCGACTTTATTTTCGCCAAGGCCTCTCTGGCGAATGCATTATCGGCCACGTTGCCTGCCATGAACGACGAGGGCAAGCTTCTCCTTCGCAGGGGCAGACATCCGCTCCTCGACATGAAGACGGCCGTGCCGATCGATATCGACCTCGGCGAGAGCTACTCGTCGATTATCGTTACAGGTCCGAATACGGGGGGGAAAACCGTCTCTTTAAAGACGATCGGGCTGCTCAGCCTGATGGCCATGTCCGGCTTGTTCGTTCCGGCCGAAGAAGGCAGCCGTCTCTGCGTGTTCGACGGCATCTACGCCGACATTGGGGACGAGCAAAGCATCGAGCAAAGTCTGAGTACTTTTTCCAGCCATATGACGAACTTGATTTCCATGCTCGGGCAAGTAACCAACCGCAGTCTGGTGCTGCTCGACGAGTTAGGCGCAGGCACGGATCCCGCGGAGGGCTCCGCTTTGGCCATCGCGATACTGGAACACCTCCAGAAGATCGACTGCCGATTGATCGCTACGACGCATTACAGCGAGCTTAAGGCTTACGCGTATAACCGGGAAGGCATTATTAACGCCAGCATGGAGTTCGACGTGGCTACGCTGCGGCCAACGTATCGTTTGCTGGTCGGGGTTCCGGGAAGAAGCAACGCGTTCGCGATCGCGGAGAGGCTCGGGCTTCCGAAGAGCATCATCGATCATGCTCGGGGCGAAGTGAGCGAGGACGAATTGAAGGTCGATTCCATGATCGCCTCTCTAGAGCGGGACCGACTGCAAGCCGAAGCCGAAAGACGTTCGGCGGAAATATTGCGACTTGAGACGGAGAAACTGCGTAAAGAGATAGAGGAGGAGCGCTTCAAGCTACAAGAGCAGAAAGCGAAGCTTCTGGAAGCGGCGCGCGAGGAAGCGCGCCAGAGAGTCTCCAAGGCCAAGCGGGAAGCGGAGGAGATCATCGCCGATCTTCGCAGGCTGGCGATGGAAGAAGGCGCTTCCGTCAAGGAGCATAAGCTGATCGAAGCCAAGAAGAGGCTGGAGGACGCTATTCCCGATCCAGCCGCTCAACCGGTACGTAACGCCGGCACGAAATCGGCGAAGATCGAGGCCGGAGACGAAGTAAAGGTTCACAGTTTGAACGGTCAGAAGGGCCATGTCGTCGAACTTACCGGGGGCGGGGAGGCCGTCGTTCAGCTTGGCATTTTGCGGATGAAGGTTCCCTTGTCCGATCTGGAACCGATGCGTTCCGCGTCGTCCGGCAAGCCGCTTGTTCAGTCGACCACGATCAAGCGATCGCGCGACGAGAATATTCGCACGGAGCTTGATCTGCGGGGAATGGCGCTGGACGAGGCGATTCTGGAAGTAGACCGTTTCCTTGACGAAGCGTTTCTCGGAAATTTGGGGCAAGTTTACATCATTCATGGCAAAGGAACCGGGGCTTTGCGCAGCGGAATACAGGATTTTCTGCGGCGGCACAAGCACGTCAAAAGCTACCGGTTAGGCCAATTCGGGGAAGGCGGCGCGGGCGTATCCGTGGCCGAGCTTCATTAACGGGAGGGCTTGCAAATGCAGGATGTTGTCGATGCCATCATGTCTCAGCCTTTTCTTGCGGTTTTGGCTTACTTTTCCGTAGGAATCTTGGCGTTGATCGTCTTTCTCTCCTGCTTCGAGTGGGTAACGAAGTACGACGGATGGAAGGAAATCGGCAGAGGCAATTTGGCGGCAGCCATGGCGACCGGCGGCAAGATTTTCGGAATATGCAACATCTTTCGTTTTTCGATCGAAGCTAACGATACGATTTACCAGAGTATTTTGTGGTCGGCCGTCGGATTCGTATTGTTGCTTGTCGGATACTTTCTGTTCGAGTTTTTTACTCCGGTTTTCCGGGTCGACGAAGAAATCGGGAAGGATAACCGCGCGGTAGGGTTGTTGTCTCTCGTGTTGTCCGTTTCTTTATCTTACATTATCGGCGCAGCCGTCATTTAAGCTCGGAGGGAACGAATGTCATGAAGTATTTGTGGGGAACCCTGCTTGCCTTGGCGATTTTGTTCATCGCGGTCGGCGTATTCTATATGATGAAGGAGGCTTGAATACCAAAATGTCGGTTATCATTTGTCCTTGGTGTCAAAGCGAGATCATTCAAGAAGAGGGGGAAGAACCGGAGAAAATATGTCCGGTATGCGAGAATGAGCTCGACGGGTATCGAACGCTGCAGATCAGCATCGGGGAAGACGACGAGGACGAGGCTGAAGATGAAGAAGAAGACGAGCATGCGGAAGAGCGTTCGATCTCCATCGACGATAACGAAGATCTGAGTTGGATGGACGAAGAAGAAATGGAATCAAACGAGGAACTGCAGCGCTTCGACGAAGCCCTGGAAGAACTGTACGACGAGCAGGACGTCGTCCCTGAGTGTCCGCTTTGCCACGAGTACATGGTAGAGGCCGGAGAGCGAATCGTGGGAGCATCCGAGTACACTCCTCGCGTGCCGGGTATGATCGGAGAGCCCTTGCTGCCGGCGCCGTTCACGCTGGCGCTCTATGTATGTCCTTCTTGTTTTACGGTACATTCTTTCCTCGGCGACGAGGAACGTCAACGGATGGTACGTTGCTTAAGCCAAAGAGATAAGGAGAACTGAGGATGACCCGCATTGTCCATTCCGTGATCGATCTGATCGGGAATACGCCAGCCGTTCAGTTGGGCCGCTTGGTCGGTCCCGAGGACGCCCGGGTGTTCGTGAAGCTGGAGAAAATGAATCCGAGCGGCAGCGTCAAAGACCGCGCCGCCTCCGGCTTGCTAAAGGATGCGGAGGTTCGTGGGCTTATCGGCCCGGGAAGCTTGATCGTAGAGCCCACCAGCGGCAATACAGGCATTGGATTGGCCATGTACGCGGCCGCCCGGGGCTATCGGCTTATTCTCGTTATGCCGGACAACATGACGGCGGAGCGCATCTCGCTTCTTCGCGCCTATGGCGCGGAAGTCGTGCTGACGCCGGCGGCCGAGAGAATGCCGGGCGCAATCGCCAAAGCCCGCGAGCTGCTCGAACAAAATCCCGGCAGCTATATGCCGAATCAATTCGAGAACGCCGCCAATCCGGATATTCATCGGACGACAACCGCGCTGGAAATTCTGGAGCAGACGGAGGGCCGATTGGATGCGTTCGTTGCCACGTCCGGTACCGGAGGAACGATTACGGGAACGGGAGAGGT
>JAEZZE010000202.1 GCA_023418755.1 Bacillota bacterium
CTGCACGCGGGCGGCAAATTCGGCGGAGAAGGCTATAAGGTATCCGGAGGTTTGCACGGGGTAGGCGTGTCCGTCGTGAACGCTCTGTCCGAGCACGTCACCGTCACGGTTAAGCGCGATGGGCATATCCATCAGCAGGAGTATCGCCGCGGCGCCCCGCAATACGACCTGAAAGTCATCGGGGACACGGACGAGACGGGAACCCAAACGAGGTTCAAGCCGGATCCCGAGGTTTTTACCGAGACGACCGTGTACGATTACGAGATTCTCGTCGGCCGGATTCGAGAGCTAGCGTTCCTGAATAAAGGAATTCAAATTACGCTCACGGACGAGCGCACCGAAATGCACGATTCGTTCCACTACGACGGAGGGATCGTGGAGTTCGTCAAATATTTGAACCGGGCCCGCGAGCCGCTGCACGAGAATCCGATCTATGTCGAAGGCGCGAGGGATTTTATCCATTGCGAAATCGCGATGCAGTACAACGACGGGTATTCCGAGAACCTGTATTCCTTCGCGAACAACATCAACACGCACGAGGGCGGCACGCACGAGTCCGGCTTCAAGAGCGCTCTGACGAGGATCATTAACGATTACGCGCGGAAAATGGGCTTCGTGAAGGAAAGCGAGTCCAATCTGTCGGGAGACGACGTGCGGGAAGGTCTGACGGCGATCATCTCCGTTAAAATTCCCGAGCCTCAGTTCGAAGGACAGACGAAGACGAAGCTCGGCAACAGCGAAGTGCGCGGCATCGTCGAGTCGCTGTTCAGCGAGAAGCTGCTGCAATTCCTCGACGAGAATCCTGCCGTGGCCCGGAAAATCATGGACAAGGGACTGCAGGCGGCAAGAGCCCGGGAAGCGGCGCGAAAGGCACGGGAATTGACGAGGCGCAAGAGCGCGCTCGAGGTCAGCTCGCTGCCGGGCAAGCTGGCGGATTGCTCCTCCAAGGACGCCTCGATCTCCGAGCTGTATATCGTGGAAGGGGACTCCGCCGGCGGATCGGCCAAGCAAGGACGGGACCGTCATTTCCAAGCGATCTTGCCTCTGCGCGGCAAAATTCTCAACGTAGAGAAAGCGCGACTGGACAAAATATTGTCCAACCTGGAAATTCGGGCGATGATTACGGCGCTCGGGACGGGAATCAGCGACGACTTCGATATTGCGAAAGCACGGTATCACAAGATCATCATTATGACCGACGCCGACGTCGACGGGGCTCATATCCGGACTTTACTGTTGACGTTCTTCTACCGTTTCATGCGCAAGCTGATCGAGGAGGGCTATGTCTACATCGCCCAGCCGCCTCTCTTCAAGATCGAGAGAAACAAGACGGTTCGCTACGCGATGAACGAGAAGCAGCGGGACGAAGTGATCGCCGAGTTCGGCGAAGGCGCCAAGCTGAATATTCAGCGCTATAAAGGACTGGGAGAGATGAACGCGGAGCAGCTATGGGAGACGACGATGGATCCGGCTACCCGAACGATGCTGCAGGTGCGCATCGAAGACGCGATTAAAGCCGATCTTATGTTCGACACCCTTATGGGAGACAACGTCGAACCCCGCCGCGAGTTCATTCAACAATACGCCCGATACGTTAAGAATCTGGACGTATAGGCGCAAGACCAACAGGGGGTATCTCTCATAGGGATACCCCCTGTGCGGACTAAGCTTTGCGTTTACGAGGCTTGAACCGACCGTAGGAGACCGCGTAGGAGTAGATTTTACGAAAGACTTTCTTATCCGGAAGCTTTTTGAACAGGAACGGATCCGGCAGCGTATTTACCTCGAGAATCCATAGTTTATGATCCTCGTCCACGGCGACGTCGATGCCGATTTCCTTCAATCTTGGGAACTTCCGGGTCAGCGCTTCCGCGACGGAGACTCCAAGCTTGCGCAGCCTGGTTTCGAACGGCGGCCGCTGCTCGGGCGGCAAATGCTCGGCCATCAGCGTTCGGACCGATTTGGGAGTGCCGCCGGCATGATAGTTCGTGACGATTTTCCGCGGATGGGCGACGCGTCCGATCATGCCCGTCGTCTCCCAGCAGGATCGGGGACTGTGCTGGACCATGACGCGCAGATCGAAGCTTCTTCCTTGGTATTTCAGAAGACGGATCCCCTGCTGACTCAGGTAAGGCTTCGGCTTCTTTACGGACATGAGCTTGGCATACATTTCGTCGAACGTCGGAAACTCGTAAAGGGTCTCCCCGTATTGAAAACGATAAGCGGAGGACTCCTCAAGCTTATCGATCCGGATGACGCCTCTGCCGAACGTTCCGTTCACCGGTTTCACATAGATCATTCCGAAATTCTCCAACATTCGCTCCACGGTTTGGCGGTCGAAGTCTTCGGTGGCGGGGACGTAGTCTTTAAGCCCGGGATCGGCAATCAGGGCGTTCGTCTTGGCCCGTTTGCTCCGGACGCGCTGGATCGGCATGCAGGTTCATCCAACCTTTCCCTTGGAATATTCAGAAAGTATAAATTCAGTTTCTTTATACTCATCTGATACCTCCGCAAAGCTGCTTCTACTCCCGAAGACGCAGAAGGCGTTTTTACTTGGGCAATATGGTATAATGGAGTTATTGCGTATTTTCTAATCTATGACGGTATACGCCTTGCGGTGTACAGTTTCGCAAGGTGTTCTGCTTGTATATTCGCTAAGGAGGATCTTCATGTCGGAAGAACAACGCTCCCAGCTTCGCGATCGGGATATCGGGGTCGAGATGCGGGAATCGTTCATGGATTACGCCATGAGCATTATCGTCAGCCGGGCGCTTCCGGATGTACGGGACGGTCTAAAGCCGGTTCAAAGACGTATTCTTTACGCGATGTCCGAATTGGGGATGTCGCCGGATAAGCCTTACAAGAAATCGGCGAGAATCGTCGGTGAAGTCATCGGCAAATACCACCCCCACGGCGATTCCTCGATCTACGAAGCGATGGTCCGTCAAGCGCAGGATTTCTCTCTTCGCTACATGCTGGTTGACGGGCACGGCAACTTCGGCTCGATCGACGGAGACTCTGCCGCAGCTATGCGTTATACCGAAGCGCGGCTATCCAAGATCGCGATGGAGATGCTCCGCGACATCAACAAGGAGACGATCGATTACCAGCCGAACTACGACGGCGAAGAATCGGAACCCGTCGTATTGCCGGCCAGGTTTCCGAACCTCCTCGTGAACGGTACGACCGGCATCGCGGTCGGCATGGCGACCAACATCCCCCCGCATAACCTGAGGGAAGTCATCGAAGGCACGCAAGCGCTGCTTCGGGATCCGGAATTGACGCCTTACGATTTGATGGAATACGTCAAGGGCCCCGACTTCCCGACGGCCGGCCTCATTCTCGGCCGGGTCGGCATTCGCCAAGCGTATGCGACGGGTCGCGGCTCGGTTACGATGAGGGCGCGGGCGACAATCGAGGAGAATAACGGCAAAGCGCGCATTCTCGTACACGAGATCCCTTATCAGGTAAACAAGGCCAGACTCGTCGAGAAGATCGCCGAGCTGGTGCGCGAGAAGAAGATCGACGGCATTACCGATCTTCGCGACGAGTCCGACCGCAACGGCATGCGAATCGTCATCGAACTGCGCCGCGACGTTACGCCGACGGTCGTGCTTAACAACCTGTACAAGCAGACGCAGATGCAGACGAGCTTCGGCGTGAACATGCTGGCGCTGGTCAATAACGAGCCTAAGGTGCTTAACCTGAAGGACGTGCTTCAAAACTATATTCTGCATCAGGTAGAAGTGATCCGCCGGCGTACGGAATACGATCTGAAGAAGGCGGAAGCGAGAGCCCACATTCTGGAAGGCTTGCGCATCGCGCTGGATCATCTGGACGAAGTCATCGCGCTGATTCGCGCTTCCCGGACGACCGACGAAGCCCGCGACGGCTTGATGTCGCGTTTCGGTCTGTCGCACGATCAAGCTCAAGCGATTCTGGAGATGCGTCTTCAGAGACTGACCGGACTGGAACGCGAGAAGATCGAGCAGGAGTATGCGGAACTGCTCGCGAAGATCGCGGAATATAAAGCTATTCTCTCGGACGAGAATCTGGTGAACGACATCATTCACGAGGAGCTCGAAGAGATTAAGGCGAAGTACGGGGACGATCGGCGCACGGAAATTACGGTGAGCGACGAGGAGATTCTCGACGAGGATCTCATTCCCCGCGACGATGTCGTCGTGACGATGACCCATGCCGGATATATTAAACGGCTCCCCGTCTCCACCTATCGCAGCCAGAAGCGCGGAGGAAGAGGCATTACGGGAATGGGGACCAAGGATGAAGATTTTATCGAAAATCTGTTCATCTCCAACACCCATCACTACTTGTTATTCTTCACGAACAAGGGTCGCGTCTTCCGGATGAAGGCTTACGAAATTCCGGATCTGAGCCGTACGGCAAAAGGAACCCCGATCATCAACCTGATCCAGATCGAGCAGGGCGAGACGATCAACGCGGTTATCCCGGTCGAATCGTTCGAACCGGATCGCTTCCTCTTCTTCGCGACTCGCAACGGGATCGTCAAGAAGACGCCGTTGAACGATTACGCGAACATTCGCAGAGTCGGCCTCATCGCGATTTCCTTGCGCGAGGACGACGATCTGATCGGCGTCAAGCTGACGGACGGCACCCGCGAGATCGTGATGGGTACGAGCCACGGCATGTCCATTCGCTTCTCCGAGGAGGACGTGCGCGCCATGGGGCGGTCCGCTACGGGAGTGAAGGGCATCCAGTTGGACGATGGGGATAAAGTAATCGACATGGACGTCGTCGAGTCGGATCGGGACGTGCTGATCGTGACGGCCAAGGGGTACGGCAAGCGGACCCCGATGACGGAGTATCGGTCCCAGACTCGCGGCGGCAAGGGCATCAAGACGTTGAACGTAACGGATAAAAACGGAGAAATCGTCGGTCTGAAAGTCGTCCACGACGAAGAGGACCTGATGATCATGACTTCTTCCGGAACGTTGATCCGGACGAGCATGTCCGGCATTAACTCGATGGGCAGAATCACGCAAGGCGTCAAGTTGATCAATATTCGCGACGAGGATTCCGTTGCCACCGTAGCGCGGGCCCCGAGAAGCGAGGACGATACGGACTCCGAAGAAACCGAAGGAGAAGAAGGAGACAGCTAAACGGCTGTCTTCTTGTTCACGAGTCGAGGGTTGGAGAAGGAGATGCGGCATGCCGATCATTCCGATTACACAAGTACAGGCAGGCGATCGTCTGGGCAGCGACGTGCAGACCGCCCTAGGGAGCGTGCTTCTGCAGCAAGGACGCGTATTGTCGGATAGGGATATGGAAATTCTCCAAGCTTTCCTCATTCCCAGCGTGGAGATCATTCGCAACGGGCTTGAGGAAACGCCGGCGGAAGAAGGCTCCGGCGAAATCGCGGCAGCCGTGGAGACGAAGCCCACCCTCTTGCAACAGGAATTTCTGATGATGGAGAAGGTGCTGCAGCGCGCGATATCCATGGTGAACTCCGGCCAGAAAATCCCGGTGCTCGAGCTGCGCAATGGATTAACCGCCCTGATCGCGCATATGGATGAATATAACGTGTTGACCTTCTCGGCTCCGCCGACGGCCGGAGAACCGGATGTGCTCATCCGCAACAGCGTCCTTTGCGCGTTGACTTCTTACCTGCTGTCCAAGTGGAATAAATTTCCCGAAAAAGATTGGCTGCCGATCGCGATGGCCGGCCTGCTTCACGACATCGGCAACGTAAAGGTCGATCAGACGATCTTCAATAAGCCGTCCAAGCTGACATCGGAAGAGATTCAGGAAATGAGGCAGCACACCGTATACGGGTTCAGGCTGCTCGAGGGGATGGCTTCTTTTAACCAGGGAATATGGCTCGCGGCGCTTCAGCATCATGAACGGATCGACGGCAGCGGTTATCCGATGAAGGTCAAAGGGGAGAAAATTCACCCTTACGCCAAGATCGTGGCGATCGCCGACATGTATCATGCGATGACCTCCAATCGGAACTATCGCAAAGCGGAATCTCCGTATCTCGTTCTCGAGGAGCTTCATGCGGGATCGTTCGGCAAGCTTGATCCTTTGTACGTGCAAACTTTTATTGAGAGGACGACGCAGTTTCATAACGGCGTATTCGTAAAGCTCAACGATGGACGCATTGGCGAAATCGTCTTTACCGACCGCCAGCATCCGACTCGTCCGATGATCTCGATCAACGGCCAGATCGTCAATCTTGGGCTTAATCGTCAATGGCATATTTGCGAAGTGTTCTCTACGAAGTAAGCGATAAGTAAATACAAGGGCTTGAGATGAGGAGACGCCGCATTCGGTTGTGTGCTTTCAATTGGGAAAGCACAGGACAGAATCGGTGTCTTTGTCTAAATATTGATGGAGGAAAACGATAATGGGTCATGGAGTATGGGCGATTTCTTACTGGGAACTAGCGCTAAGAGTCGTTTTGTCCGTAGTGGCCGGCGGATTCGTCGGGTTGGAGCGGGAGTGGAGCAATCGGGCCGCGGGCTTCCGGACGCATATTCTCGTTTGCGTCGGCGCAACCGCGATCATGCTGCTGTCCATCTACGGCTTCTCTCAGTTCGCGGACGAATTGAATGTCAGGATGGATCCGGCACGGCTTGCCGCGCAAGTGATAAGCGGTATCGGTTTCTTGGGCGCCGGCGCCATTATGCGCAACGGGTTTACGATTTCGGGATTGACCACGGCCGCCTCGTTATGGGTCGTGGCCGCGATCGGGCTATGCGTGGGGGCTGGCTTCTACTTCGTATCCCTGCTCACTACGTTTGTCGTTCTGTTCTGCTTGTTCCTGCTTAATCGTTGGGAGAAACGGTTCTTCAACGTGAAACGGAAAATGAAAATGGAAATGAGAATAGGCTGCCGGGCCGGCCGCGTAAACGAAATGGTGCGAATCATCGAGGAAAACGGAATCGTTATCGTAGATATGGCGGTCAATAAAGAAGAGCAATCGTTCGGTCCCGACAAGAAGGAGCCCTACGTTAGAATTCGTCTTACCGTAAAAGTAGCCAGCGATAGCATGCTTGTGCAGTTCGTCGATCAGTTGGCGATTCATCCCGACGTTCTAACGTTCCAGCAGAGCTCCCCGAATTCGGGATAGCCTCTAAAGGGTTAGTCCTTTACAAGGTTCCGCCTTTTTTGGCGGCAGCCCTATTGATTTACCGGGCGCGTCGTCGTCGGCATTCCGAATCGGTAGCCCGGAGAGGGATTGGTCCGGGCATGCGTGCCTGTGCCTGGGCAAAGCGCCCCGGATTATTCCAACGGAAATGGAATTGGCCGTCGAATTCACCGATGCTGGATAAGGAAAGAAATGGGATAGAAAATCGTAAAAAAATTGCTTGCATTAAATATTTGATTATGATAAATTATAAAAGTCGCTGTTAACGCGGCGGCGAACGAAAAGCAACACGATTGTTCTTTGAAAACTGAACATTGAGCGTAAGAAACAA
>JAEZZE010000243.1 GCA_023418755.1 Bacillota bacterium
GCCCTGGCCTCTCACGAAGCGTTCCTCGATCCGGAAATCCAGATTAAAAAACTGCCGGATCTGCTCCAATATTTCGCGGTTGCGGTCGTTCTGAACGTTCGTTTCGTTATCCCGCGTCAAATTCCACAAGCGCAAGGATACGATCATGTCGGTCGTGGCGACCGCTTCCTTGGCGAAATCGAGCACGCTTGAGACATAGCCTTCCTTATCGACCGAGCCTTCATGTCCGTCGAAGCTGTGCAGCGAGAAATTCATCTGCCTGAGCGCGGGCTTGCCCAGCAGCTTATTCCTGTTCTTGCCAAGGAGCGTTCCGTTGGTCGTCAGGTTGACTTTGAATCCTTTTTCATGGCTGATGTCGAGCAGCTCGTCGATCTTCGGATGAAGCAAGGGCTCGCCTTTTACGTGAAAATATATATATTCGGCGTGCCCCCGAATCTGATCGAGCGTATGCTTGAAGGCATCGACTTTTATGAAATTCGCCTGGCGTTTCGTCGGAGGACAGAAGCTGCACGCGAGGTTGCAGATGCTCGTGATTTCGATATAGAACTTTTTGAATTTCTTCAAGTCCGGCGCTCCAATCTGGTTTGCTTATTCGGTTATCTTCAATTATAGCATACCTTATGCGGCAAACCTCTTACGGCACGCCTGTACGGCGTTCCATTCGCGGCATTTACGGCATATCCAGTTACGAGCTCAGGATTTATCTTCGTAGAAAACATGCTTCGCTCTCAGCGCGTTGCCGGCGATGTCGATTAGGCCGAACGAATAGGACGGCTGCTTTCTCTTGTCCGTAGGAGAACCGGGGTTGAACACGAGCATCCCTCCGGTCGTCTTGCGAACGGGAATGTGCGAATGCCCGTAGACGAGCGCATCCAGCTTCGTCCCCTTGAACGCTTCGATCGCATGGGCTTCCGTCGACGACCGTTTGGCCGCTCCGTGTCCGTGAACGACGCCGATCCGGCATTCCCCGAACTTCAGCAGCTTGCGGAGCCCGAATTTGGCCTGCAGCTCGGCTCCGTCGTTATTGCCCGCCACGCCGTAGACCGGACCGAACGCGGCCAGCTGTTCATACACCGGCAGTTGCGTCCAGTCCCCGGCATGTACGATAGCGTCCGCTCTCTCCAACTCTTTAAGCAGTTTACTCGGCAGCTTTTTGGCCATTCTCGGCATATGCGTATCGGATATGACGACGATCCTCATTCGTTCCGTCCTCTTTTCGCTCGAGATGATATTCTTCATCATATCGAGGGAAACGTCTTCGGGCAACCCGCTTCTATAAGAATCTGTTTTTACCATAGAAACGCGCGCCCTTAAACTCCTCGCTTGCGTCGCGCATACCCGACAATGAAGACAGCGACGGCCGCCGCCGCAATTCCGCCGGTCAACTTGCCCTTCGACCGCCATAATTGATCGCTAAAGCTTTCCAAGTACTCCCCCTCGTATTCGGCCAGCACATACCGACCGTCTTCGGTCCGAACGGCAATCCCTTCGTTCTCGCTCATTCCCGCGATTTCATAATAACGCGTTCCCTTCGGAAACGCGTTGGAGAAGTTGCCGCTGTAGGTGCCTTCCTTGTCCGAGTAACGTTCGACACGGCCGATGCTGCGGCCGATCCTCTCCGGCCCGACGTCCGAATCGGTAACGACGTATGCCTTCCCGGAATATACGACGAACGGATAGGCCCAATCGGCCGAAGCCGTTTCCGGCCGAAGCAGCAGGGCAATCGTCAGGAAGACCCCGCAAATCGCGCCAAAACGCATATTCTATTGCTCCTCTCATCTTGCCGGCGCAGGGCGGACGACGGACTAAGTCGCAAGGTACCCTTCGAGTCTCGATTTAACGGCCGGCCATTCCTCGCCGACGATGCTATAGATGACGTAATCGAGTCCGTAATACTTTTTGCGCAGAACGCCTTCCCGGATTGCCCCTAATCTTTCGATCGCCCGCTGCGAGCGGACGTTGTCGGTACTCGTAACGATTTCCACGCGAACGGCCCTGATCGATTCGAAGGCATGGCGGAGCAATAAAAACTTGGTCTCGGTGTTCACTCTCGTGCGCCATACCTCCGTGCTGTACCAGGTGGAGCCGATGTTCAAGTTGCGGTGCTCCTCGGCGATACGAAGAAACCTCGTCGAACCGACGTACGCGCCAAGAGCCTTGTCGTACACCGCGTACGGATACTGCTCGCCTCGCTCGCGTCCGTCCAGCGCCTTCCGAACGAACCTCTCTATCTCCTCGATCCGCTCGATCCGAACCGGATACGCGGCCCATATCGCCGGGTCGCGGGAGCAGTCGAATAACGGCCGAACATGCTCCAAACTCAGCGGCGCCAATTTCACCCGATCGCCTTCCAATACCCCAAACGAGAATATGCTAACCCCCCCCCTATTCAAAAAAGCTCGATCTGCGAGCGATTCCGCCCACAAATCCTCGCGATAGGGGCTGGCCAACGTCTCCCCTCCCTCAAATCCACTTCACGACCGTACCGATAAAATAAGCGGCAGGAATGAGCACCAGCTGAGCGAGCATCGTGCCGAAAAAACGGGTCGTCATCATCAGGACGTAGATTTTGCCAAGCTGCTCCCGCTGCCTCGAATCGCTTAACGCTTTGTCCGTAATCAGACCAAGCTGAGGATCGATAAATACGGTGAGCAAAATCGTCGCGATCCCGTTGATAATGCCCGAAGCCTGCGACGCGGTCGTGCTGAAATGCGGCAGAAGATGAGCGGCATAGAGCGAAGCGAGAACTCCGACGGTGTAGAAGGAGGTGACGACCATATTCAGCAAAATGAACTTCTTGGATATGCCCAAGTACCGGTATTGGCTTATTCGCAGCCGCGGCACCCGCAGATAGCGCTTGGTATTGCGCAGTTGGCCGAGCGTTACGCTGGAGATCAGCTTCGGAATCGAGCCGGTCACTTCCAATCTTCTGATCACTCGCGCGAACAAGCCGACGAAGCTGGGAAAAAGAATGATCGCGATGAGCGTGCCGACGGATGATGCCAGTAGAATGACGCGCAAGTAGCGAAGCAGATCAAAGGAAATATGATCTCGCGCGTAATCTACGAACTTCGCGGTCAGCGGCGCTTGAATTAGGTTGGCCGTTCTTGATACGAGAACGATAATGCCGGTAAGCGACAAAGCGACGGCGATCTTGTTCAATCTTACGCCGGCCAACCGGATGGAGTAGGACAATGTCTCGGCGGCGTGAATAATCATCGTCATCGCGAACACGACCAGCAGCTGTTGTTCCATGCGCTCAGATCAACTCCGAATCCGGGAAACGTCTCCCCGCTGCTCAGGACATTTGGTAGATGCTTTTCCAGTCTCCGATTAAAATGCCGGATAAGAGTTCGTTCTTCGAATCGAAAAATCCGAAATCGATCACGTACAGGTTTTCCTGCTCGTACATCCACATTTGAGCGTTATCCGCCAACGGCTTCATCGCCCCGTCCTCCAGGGCCAGCCGGTAAGATAAGCTCGTAGCCCCTCCGAACAGCTTGCCATGGAGAGCGTATTGCTGTCCGTACCTGTCAACGACGTCTTTCTTGCCGTTGCCCAAGCCGATTCCCCTTGCGGTCTTGAACCGGCTGCTCGTATTGTTGTCCGCCGCGATTTTGAATGAAGCGACGAGATCGTCCCTGAAGAATATACCCAGGCCTTCGTAGTTTTCGTAGAGAATGGAAGGCTCTTCGTCTTTCTTGTACAGCCGCTCGATCTCCTCTCTCGTCATCCCGATCTTTAACGTTGCCCCCTTAACCGAGTCCACGATCGTCAAATCCTCGATGCGGTACTCGTCGGGCTCGAAGTCGTTCCCTCCCTTGGCCGACGGCGCCCCGTCTCCATGCCAGCTCAGAAGAAAAAACAGCAATACGAATAGTCCGTTCGAATAAGCTTTCAAGTTGTTCCCGCCCCCGTGTCGATCTTCAATCGTTTAATCATATACAGCAGCAAATCGTCGTCCACGGTCACCGTCTGTCCCGGACGAACGGATTCGTTGGCGTACGCCAGCCCTCTTCCGTCCATGACGTAGCCGCGCTTGCCGTAGAGGCGCTGGGCGTTGCCGTAATCCGCGTACAACCCTACGCCAAGACCGACAGATTTGGACGTCCGGGCGGCGATCGTCTCCAGTTCGTCCAGAAGCGCGCCGGCGATTCCCTTGCCGCGAAAGGCGGGAAACACGTTCAGATCGTTAATCTCGGGTATGTTATTATCCCGAAAATAAGGATAATAGGAGCGATACAGCAAATGGCAGAAGCCTGCCAGTTCCTCTCCGCAGTAAGCCATCAGCGTCACCCGGCCGCCTTCCCGGTTCTCTTCGAGACATTGGGCAAAGTAGCCTCCCGGCTTGTACCAGGAATACTGCCTCGCAAACCGTTCATTCAGCAAACGGGTTTCTTCTATAGTATATAGCTGTTTTAGCGAAATCTTGACTTCCAAGAGATCCCCCTCCGTCTTCCAGGCATTGGACATGGATACTATTATAGCAAAGCAATCCATAGGCGAGTACCCGTTCCCTGGGCATCCTGGCAAAAAAACGACAACAGACAATAGGTCAACCATTCACGTTCAAGAACGCATCGTTCTCTTAACTCTCTATTTCGATAACCGGTTATTTCCCCTTGGAAAGCCTCTGTCTGATTCGAGATACTCGATTGAATCGATTAATTGCCCTCGGAAAGTCTCTATCTATCCCGAGATCTCGATAGAATCGATTATGTCCCCTTGAAAAGCCTCCGTGGCGGCTAGCAGTTCCGTCAGGTCAGCTCAGTCCGGCTTTCGTCAATCCGAACGCCGCGTCGGCGGAGCCGGGTACGGGCCTGAAGGCGACGTTAATGCTCCTTTCGCCGTTCGTTTTGAAGGACTCGTTTCACGAAAAAAAGTGAGGTCCCTAAGTCATCCCTTATGACTTGGGGACCTCCGGTTTATGTACGCAGAATTGGGTTTGCCCTCGCGAACGATGATTCGACGGACGGCCCCCCCGAATGATAGGACCTCTCGATCGCGTTCCGAAGGACGGCTCCTTAGCGGCTTTGGGCCGCGGCCTCGTTAATGCGGGCGATGACCTCTTCTCTTCCCCACAACACGAATTTATAAGTCTTTCCGGATCGATCGATTACTTTCATTCCGTTGGGCACGACCAGCAGGGAGTTTTTTTTCTCGGCGCGCTCGATCTCCCGTAAGGGTAGCTCCAGCGGCGCGGATTGAATGTTGATGGCGTGCGGCTGAAAAATCAGCTTTTCCGAAGTGACGGTCAGCTTGCCCCCCACCGCTTCGATGCCCCGGAATAAGTTGGCGCTCTTCTCCACCAATACGGTCTGATTGTCCTGAACGTTCATCGCAATCGCTCCTTAGACTAGATTCGACGATTCCTGCTTTTATTCTACTACAACAGGCAATATCTGGATATGGTTCGGACCAAAAAAAAATCAACGACTAACTATTCGCTTCCTCCGAGATCCCTCCATGTCAGCTCCTCATTTCCGCCCTGATCTTCGCGGCCTGTCGAGCGCGCGGGACTCGGCTATGCCATGGGCCGCCCCTGCTCACGGTCATTTGCAGGATGCCATCGGATGGGCATATCGCCCAATTCTTCGACTGAGTTCGTCGAAGCAAATAGGAAAATACAGAAAAGAACGTTGTTGGATGAAGGATTTTGGCAGATTCTGACGAATCATTTACGAGTAGGTACATAGACGCATGATCATAGTCGCAAGCGCACAGGTTCCGTCTCTTCCATTTCCGCGCCGCAGGGATGCTTTTTCATTTGAAAGGAAGATTTTCTGTCGATGCTTAATTACTCTGCTCTAGTCGAAGCCCATCCATTTCACCACGAGTACCAGCCGCTGCGTCGACTCTCCGATTTGAGCGAGTTCGGATACGAGGCTTTGCTTCGCGGCTCGACCCGCCTGGACCCGGGAAAACTGTTTCAAAGCGCGCTTGAGCAAGGGCAGCTTTATTTTCTGGACACATGGTCCATTGCCGGCGCCCTTTCCGGATTTTTGCGATCCGAGGCGGCCGGAGACGAATCCAAGCTGTTGTTCGTCAATATCTTTCCGTCCACTCTTGTTGCCGACGGTTTTCCTTCTTTCATAGAGAGCATGTGCACCCTATTCCCTTCCTTGATCGGTCGAGTAGCATTCGAAATCAACGAGACGATATCCGAAGGGGAAATTTGGAATGCTTCTTTGTTTCGGGATAGAATCGCGGCCATCCGCGATAAAGGGAATCTGATTGCATTGGACGATGTCGGGGAAGGCACCGCCTCCTTCCGCAAAATCGTGGAGATCGCCCCCGATATTATCAAAATCGACCGCTTCTTTTCGATCGGATTATCCGATTGCTTAAAGAAGCAGCAGGTCATGCGGCTGTTTGTCGATTTCTGCGCCGGTACGGGCAGCACCCTCGTCCTGGAAGGCATCGAGAGGGAAGAGGATCTCGATTGCGCCGTTAGGCTCGGCGTGCCGGTAGGACAAGGCTTCCATCTGGGAAGGCCGTCCCGGCTTTGAGAAGTAAAATCAGAAATTGGGGGATACAAGGCAAGATGGAATACACAACCGTACACTCTCGCAAAGCGACGTTATCGCTTAAAATTACGGAATTCGAAGTTCCGCCTATGCAGGATTTGCTCATCATCGGCAAAAAGGCCCCGATCGGACCGGAAGCCGTGAGGAGAATGGCTGAAGCGCTGTCTCCGGAACAGTTCACCCTGCTGAAGATCGAGCATCCTAAAATCGAGGCTGTTCTGGTTCGAAGCTCGATTCTGCAAATGCTGGACCAAACGATTTTGATGAAAATCGTAATGGAAGAGGTCGAACGCATGATCATCGATACGATGGTTCTGCGCTCCGAATTAAAAGTTGCTTTGACCGTACAGAGGGAGGTCGAGTTGGGGTGAGGGTCAGCGATTCCATGATCCGTTCCGTTCGTACTTTGTCTTCCGACAAGAGCGTATCCCATGCTTCGGAACGCATGAACGAATGGAACGCGAATTCGTTGGTCGTCATCGATTACGGAAGGATTGTCGGGCTCGTTACGACTCCCCGTATCCGTTCCTCCCACCCGAATCGAATTCTGGCGGACGCCATGACGGCTCCTCCTTCCGAAGTGACTCCCGACACGCTGGTATGGGATGCGCTGAAGATCATGGATAAACAAAGCTCCGACCATCTGCTGGTCATGGACGAGGGCAAGCTTGCCGGCTTGCTCGCCCGGGAGAACGTGCTTCTTAAGCTGTCGGAGCTTCGGGATCCGTTATGCGGTTTGTATCGCTCGCCTTACATCCACGCTGTCGGAGAGTCGTTGCTCAAAAAGCGTCAGCCCTTCCATGTGCTGTTCGTCGACTTGAACGGCTTCGGCGAAATCAACAAACGGTACGGCCATCCGTTCGGAGACGACGTCATACGCGAATACGCGAACCGAATTTCTTCTATCGCGGTGAAGGAGCGAGACTATTTGTGCCGTTATGCCGGAGACGAATTCGTGCTTATCACTTTGGGAGACGAGGCGGCAGTAGCCTCGTTCGCCGATTTTTTGGCGCGACCGGTCCAACTCGACAGCGTCGAAATAACCGCGGCGATAGGCTGCGTCTCCGCCCGCGACGAATCCGCGTTCTCGCTGATGTTCAGAGAGATCCTAAGCGAAGCCAGCTTGCTCTCCACGTCGTCCAAGCGGTGATCCGCCGACGGACGGCCGAAGAAAAAAGGCTCCGTCCGTCGCGGGACGGGGAGCCCGGTCATTCAAATGCCTCCGCTATATACCTGTAGGAGCGAACCCGCTTCTCGAAATCGTGAATATGCGAGACGATCATCAGCTCGTCCAAGTGAAGCCGATCCGCATAGCGCTTGAGCGCTTCCTTCACTTGTCCCGGCGTGCCGATAAAACGGCGGGTCCGCATCTGTTCGAGCATCTGCTGCTCGGCAAGGGAATACGGATACTCCGATGCCGTCTTCACCGAAGGCATGAAGCGCAGCTCCTGGCCGGTAAGCAGCTTAAGAAAGAATAGCTCGTTGCTTCGCGCCAGCTGCCGCGCTTCTTCTTCCGTGTCCGCGCATACCGCCATAACGGCTGCAAGGGCTTTGGGCTGCGCACAGTAGGTCGATGGCTGAAAATACGAGTTGTAATGCTGAAGCGGTTCGTCGCCGGCCGCGCCGAAAAACTGCGCGAACGCATACGGCGCCCCGAGCTGCGCCGCGATCTTGGCTGTGCCGTCGCTGGAGCCGAGCAGCCACAGCTCGGGCATGCCCTCCGTCTCGGGAAACGCCCGCAGTCCGGAAAACCGGTGACTGCCCGGGTTGTCGTCTTTCAAATAATGATACAGATCGATGATCTGCTGCGGATACGGATCGACGTCGTACCTCTTATGCTCCTGCAGCGCCCTTGTGGCGATCGGCGTTCCTCCCGGCGCCCTCCCCAGGCCCATGTCGATGCGGCCGGGATGCAGCGCCTCCAGCAGCTTAAAATTCTCCGCGACCTTGTAAGCGCTATAATGCGGCAGCATAATGCCGCCCGATCCGACGCGAATCGTCTTCGTGCGCGCGGCGATGTGGGCGATCAGAACTTCCGGGCTGGAGGAAGCCAGCGCGGCGCTTCCGTGATGCTCGGATACCCAGAACCGATAATAGCCGAGCTTCTCCGTCTCCCGCGCGAGCGCCACCGTCTCGTCCAAGGCGTCCCTGACGGACCTGCCTTCATTGACGTGGGAGTGTTCGAGAACGCTAAGTTTCATGTTGCTTCGAAGCCTCCATGCTTCATTAGTGGGCGTTCTTCAAGCCTAAGCGGCCCCCGCCTTCCTTGGCGGGAACACTTAAGCGGAGACATTCCGGATAAGGAAAATGAAAGTTATCTTTACCGGAATGTGCGCGAAGAGCCCGCGAAACCGCGGGCCCTCCCGTAACCGTTAGCGTTTGTTGAAGATGTCGGTCAGAACGGGAACGATCTGCGACTTGCGCGAAACGACGCCTTTCAAGAACGCGCGGTTGTTCTCGATCTTGACGCCGTACGCTTCTTCGACCGCGTTCGCCGCTTTGCCGAGCGCCAGGCCGACGGAATCGTTATTCAGGATGTCGGTAACGACGAACAGGAACAAGTCCAGCGACTTCTCGTTGATAATGTTCGTCAGCGCATCTTCCAGTTCGGCTTGCTTGGACAGCACGTCGTTCACGTCCACCGCGTTCACTTGGGCGATCTCGACTTTCGCTTGGCCCATCTGGAACTCCTTGGCGTCCAGGGAGATAAGCTGCGCGATCGTTTTGTCGCTCAGGTCGGCGCCGGCTTTCAGCATATCCAGACCGTAGCTCTCGGCGTCGACGCCGGCAATCGCGGCCAATTCCTTGGCTGCAGCCACGTCTTGCTCCGTGCAGGTCGGGGATTTGAACAGCAAGGAATCCGAGATGATCGCGGACAGCATCAGACCGGCGACGTTCGCGGGAACGGTCTTGCCGTTCTCCTTGTACAGCTTGAGCAGAATCGTCGCGGTGCAGCCGACCGGCTCCGCGCGGTAGTACAGAGGAGCGCTCGTCTCGAAGTTGGCGATCCGGTGGTGGTCGATGACCTCGAGCACCGTCGTTTGATCGATGTCGGAGGCGCTTTGCTGACGCTCGTTATGATCGACGAGAATGACGCCTTTGGCTTCGCCGGCAACCGTCTCGACAAGACGCGGGGCCGCGAACCCGAACTTGTCGAGCGCATATTGGGTTTCGCCGCTGACGGCGCCCAGGCGAACCGCTTCGACCTCTTCTCCCAACTGGGTTTTCAAATCCGCGTAAGCAATAGCAGAACAAATCGTATCCGTATCCGGATTTTTGTGACCGAAAATCAATACTTTGCTCATTTTCTTGCTCCTCATCTATGATATTGGCGAGAAAAGTATACCGCAAAAGCGGCTTCGGAATCAAGACAAAGACCGCTCTATTCCGATAGACTTACCTTCTCTTTGTCTGGACAAAACCGCAACATATCTAAACCCGTCGGCGTCAGTTTTATGGTACAACTAAAGAGGTTTATCCGAATAGAGAGGAGAGCGGCACCCTATGAGCCGAAAGATCCGCATTCCCGTCCCTGCCGAATTCGACTTTTCCGTTAATCTGGACTATCTGTCGCGGTCTCCCGACGAGAGTCTGTACCGAATCCGCGACGGCCGGCTCTACAAGGCGATTCCCGCGGGCTCCCGCACGGCCTTCTTCGAAGTCGGCGCGGAGGCGGGCTGCCTGGTCGTTCGCCCGTTGGACGAGGAGCCATGGAGCGACGAGGTCGAGCAAGCGGCCGTCGCCTACGCGAGAGATTGGTTCGATCTCGACAACGATCTCTCCCCTTTCTACGATATGGCAAGCCGAGATCCGATTCTTCGCGACGTCGTCTCCCGGCTGTACGGCCTTCGCAACATGGGGATTCCCGATTTGTTCGAAGCGCTCTGCTGGGGCATTATCGGGCAGCAGATCAACTTGGCGTTCGCGTACACGCTCAAGAGGCGATTCGTCGAGTCGTTCGGGCGGCGGGTCCGGCACGGGGACGTCGACTGCTGGCTGTTCCCGGAGCCCCGGGACATTGCCGAACTGGTCGTCGGCGATATAACGGCGCTGAAAATGACGACGAAAAAAGCCGAATATTTGATCGGCGTCGCGCGTCTGATCGCGGACGGAGAGCTCGGCAGAGCCATGCTGCAGAAGGGCGATTTCCGCTCCGCGGAAAAAAGGCTCGTCTCGATCCGCGGCATCGGTCCCTGGACGGCCAACTACGTGCTGATGAGATGCCTGCGCTATCCGTCCGCTTTTCCGATCGACGACGTCGGCCTGCACAATGCGATCAAATCGGTGCTGCGGATGGAACAAAAGCCGACCGCAGCCCGGATCAAGGAGCTGGCGGTCGGCTGGCAAGGCTGGGAAGCCTATGCGACGTTCTACCTGTGGCGCGTGCTTTATTAGCGGAATCCTTACCCCGACGGGGGCGCGTCAAGCCTTCCCGGGTCGGGTCGGGCTCACAGCTCCGACAAGTAGCTGCCGTAACCTTCCTCCTCCATCCGATCCTTGGGAATAAATCGCAAGGAAGCGGAGTTGATGCAATAGCGCAGCCCGCCCGGCATCGGCCCGTCGTCGAACACGTGGCCGAGATGCGAGTCGGCTTCGCGGCTTCTCACTTCGATTCTGTACATGCCATGGGTGAAGTCCTGACGCTCCCGAATGTTGCCTCCGTGCAGCGGCTTCGAGAAGCTCGGCCATCCGCAGCCCGCGTCGAACTGATCGCGGGAGCTGAACAGCGGTTCCCCGGATACGATGTCGACGTAGATGCCTTGCTCTGTATTATCGTAGAATTCGTTGCGGAACGGAGGCTCGGTCGCATTGTTCTGCGTCACCTCGAATTGCATCGGCGTAAGCCTCAGGCGCAGCTCCCTGTGCAGCTCCTCCTTGTCCTTCACCGTATCCCAGTGTCGATCGATGAACGCGTCGCGGCCGGAGCCGTGGCGATAATACTTGTATCTGAGCGGATTTTTGCGGTGATAATCCTGATGGTATTCTTCCGCGGCGTAGAACTCGGCCGCCGGCTCGATCGCGACCGCGATCGGCTTGTCGAACCGCCCGCTCTGCTGCAGTTCCTCCTTGGACGCTTCGGCCTCCAGGCGCTGCTGCTCGTCGTGGTAGAATATAACGGGACGATAGGACGATCCCCGATCGTGAAATTGCCCTTCCGCGTCGGTCGGATCGACCGATCGCCAATAGATGTCGAGCAGCTTGCCGTACGGGAAAATTCCCGGATCGTACGTAATTTGCACCGCCTCCGTATGCCCGGTCGTCTCCGAGCACACTTCCTCGTAAGTCGGATTGACGGTATGGCCTCCGGTATAGCCGGATACGATGCCGTGAATGCCGGGCAGCTCCTCGAACGGCGTCACCATGCACCAGAAGCATCCGCCGGCGAATGTCGCCTTATGAGTCGACGGTCGCGCGTTGTTTTCCATGTCGAAGCTCCTTCCCGTTTCCATTTGTCGCTTGCGTTCTGCTTCTATTGTAATCAATATCGGGCTCGATTCCAATCCGGCGAATGCGTTCCTCTCGCCCGCGAGCCCGATTTCGGATATGATGAATCTAAAAGGAAAAAAGGCTCCCCCGAACGAGGAGGAATGGCGGATGGGCATGAACACGATGGAATGGCGATGCAAGGACGAAACCCGCATGCACGCTTGCGAGTGGAGTCCGGATTCCTTCGGCGGCAAGCCGCGGGCGGTCGTCGGCCTCGTCCACGGCATGGGCGAGCATTCGGGTCGTTACGCCCACTTGGCGGAAATGCTGAACGCCGAAGGTTACGCCGTGCTGGCGTTCGATCAAAGAGGCCATGGCAAGACGAATGGCAAGCGCGGGCACGTGCCGGCTTACGAATCGCTGCTGGAGGGCGTCGACCTCCTGCTGGACGAAGCGCGGCGGAAATATCCCGGCGTTCCCTTGTTTCTGTACGGCCACAGCATGGGCGGCAACGTGACCCTGAACTATTTGCTGCGGAGGCAGCCCGACGTTCGCGGGGCGATCGTAACGGGGCCGTGGCTGAAGCTGGCGTTCAAGCCTCCTTCGCTGCAAGCGATCGTAGGCAAAATCGTGGAGCAGGTCTATCCGGCCTACACGAACAATCGGCCGATGGTCGCGGAGAACTTGACGACCGACCCGGCGATGATCGAGCGGTACGTGAACGATCCGCTCGGGCACGGGCAGATCACGGCGCGGTTCTTCTTCGGCGTGCAGAAAGCAGGTCTGTGGGCGCTTCATCATGCCTATATGCTGCAGGTACCTCTGCTGCTCATGCATGGAGGCGACGACAAGGTCACTTCGATCCATGCGAGCAAGGAATTCGCAAGCAAAGCCGGGAGACGCGTCGATTGGCGGGAATGGACGGATTTCAAGCACGAGCTTCATAACGAAACGCGGCGAGAGGAAGTGTTCGCCGTCGTGCGCCGATGGATCGCGGAGCAGTTGAACGGATGATGCGATCTAACGAAACGCGGCGAGAGGAAGTGTTCCCCGTCGTGCGCCGATGGATCGCGGAGCAGTTGAACGGATGACGCTATGAAGCTGTTCCATAAATAGGGGCCTACAAGATGGGTGAGGAAAAAGGGGCTGTCCCATAAGCAGAGTAGCTTGAGATGAGCGATAGACAAAGTAGGGACATGTATCTCCTGAAGACCTAATCATGACCCCCAACGATTCAACGATTCAACAATTCAACGATTCCAACGAATTGGAAAACCTAATTTTTAACAAAGTACTGTATGTTAGGCGATAATTTGCTTCCGAACAGGCTTAAATTTCATACACAAGGTAGAAACAGGGCGAAACGGATAAGCACGCCGCGCGGGCTTATTGGTATGCACTGGGCGCAGGTGCGATGGATAAGCACGCCGCGTGGGCTTATTGGCATGCACTAAGCCCAAGTGCGACGAATAAGCACGCCGTGCGGACTTATTGGCATGCACCGAGCCCGGGTGCGTCGGATAAGCACGCCGTGCGGACTTATTGGCATGCACCGAGCCCGGGTGCGTCGGATAAGCACGCCGTGCGGGCTTATTGGTATGCACTGGGCGCAGGTGCGACAGATAAGCACGCCTCGCGGGCTTATTGGCATGCACTGGGCGCAGGTGCGATGGATAAGCACGCCGTGCGGGCTTATTGGCATGCACCGAGCCCGGGTGCGTCGGATAAGCACGCCGTGCGGACTTATTGGTATGCACCGAGCCCGGTTGCGACGGATAAGCACGCCTCGCGGGCTTATTGGCATGCACTAGGCGCAGGCGCGACGAATAAGCACGCCTCGCGGGCTTATTGGCATGAACTGGGCGCTGGTGCGACAGATAAGCACGCCGTGCGGGCTTATTGGCCTGCACTGGGCGCTGGTGCTACGGATAAGCACGCCGTGCGGGCTTATTGGTATGCACTGGGCGCTGGTGCGACGGATAAGCACGCCTCGCGGGCTTATTGGCATGCACCTAGCTCAGGTGCGACGGATAAGCACGCCTCGCGGGCTTATTGGCATGCACCGAGCCCGGGTGCGTCGGATAAGCACGCCGTGCGGGCTTATTGGTATGCACCAAGCCCAAGTGCGACGAATAAGCACGCCGTGCGGGCTTATTGGCATGCACCGAGCCCAGGTGCGACAGATAAGCACGCCGTGCGGGCTTATTGGCCTGCACTGGGCGCTGGTGCTACGGATACGCACGCCGTGCGGGCTTATTGGTATGCACTGGGCGCAGGTGCGACGGATACGCACGCCGCGCGGGCTTATTGGCCTACACCGAGCCCGGGTGCGACGGATAAGCACGCCGCGCGGGCTTATTGGCCTACACCGAGCCCAGGTGCAACGGATAAGCACGCCGTGGAGACTGTCGATTAACAGGTAACTGGGGAAAGAATCTGCTCTCCTTCGAGAGGGATATTCCATATATTGGTTAGTTGCAGGCTTGGTTAGCGCTCGTTCGACGATTTTTGGGGGAT
>JAEZZE010000266.1 GCA_023418755.1 Bacillota bacterium
TAATAATAGACGATGCTCTCGCCCGCGGAGGCGTCGCAGTTCGTTCCCGGCGTGCAGGCCGTATTCCCCAGACCGGTGTTATAACGAATCATAGAGTAGCGGTCTACGTCCTTGTCCCCGAGCGGACCCACGATACCGAGCAAACGTTCCTTGTCGGCCGCGATTCCCGCTCCTTTGATGTAGACGAATTTATCGGCCGGCCAGCTCGTTCCGTAGTGACCGTTGAAATCGGCTGCCGTTTTCGAAGGATCGCTCAGCACCCACACGATTTTGGTGTCTCCGGGGGCGATCGTCATGGATGAACCTCGACCGGCGTCGTAGAGCTTGTACTGGAACAATTCGTACTCCCACGGCTTGGTCTCCGCATATTTCCAGTGCTCGGTAATCCGGTGGTCCGTCAAATCGATCGTTTGTCCGCTGTTGTTGTACAACTCGATATAGCGGAATGCGTTGCCGCCCGTACTGCTTAGCACCGTCTCCGTGATCAACAGAGCTCCCGGAACGACCGGGTCGGGAGGAGTCGCGTTGACCAGGCTGTTCGCGTCGACCAGGTAAATGCGCTCCAACGGATAGATAGACGGATAGAGCGCCGTGGACGTGAATTTAGGCGATGCCGACTCGAATGCGACGTATACTTGCCCCCCGTAGGCGAACAAAGCCTCGGATTGCGGGGGCATCATCAGAGATTTGCGCAAATTCTGATTGTCCAGAAACCAGATCGGCACATTCGGCGATCCGAACCGGCTAGTCGTCGCGTGCGGGGGATCCGTCAAGTTCAGCTCGTATACGAGCAGCTCGCTGTCCCATTCCGGGCCGTAAGATTTGCTTAGAATAAACTTGTTGCCGATGACGTCCATCCCTTGAATTTCATCGGGAATGGACAGCAGATAGGTCGGAACGACTTCGTTCGTTCCCGGACGCTTCCGCGTCTTATCGATCGTATCGTTGCCGTTCAATTTAAAGCCGGCCATCCACGCCTTATGCGTCCGCCCCATACGATTCGTCATATGGTGGGAAGGGTCGGTGGAATAGTTATACCTCCCGTACTCGCCCACCCATAATACTCCGTTCTCGTATCCGATGCTGCCGCCTTTGTTCTCCAATTCGATAATATCGGAGAACACGACCGTATCCATATGCCGGGCGTTCTCCAGGTCGGCCAGCTTTAACTGGTAGGCATGCTTCCAGGAAGAAACCCATGCATGCGTATTGGAGACGGCGACTCCCGCGGCATGTTCGGTGTAGGGCGTCGTCGCGTCCTTGAACAGCTTGACCGCCTTCACGAAATTCCCCGACGACCTCTCCACGATGGCGATGATGCTCGGCTGTCCGCCGTCGTGGTAATAAGAGATCAGAATCCAATCCTTGGCGGGATAATAATCCATGCCCTGTTGAATATAATCCTGGTCAAGCCCGGGGATGACGGGACCCGCCGCGCTCATGCCGAAGAACTCGTCGTAATTGACCGTATCCTTAGTCCTGCTGAAGCTCATCGAGGTTTGGGTAACCGGCCTCGGCGGCGCCTGCCAGGAAGACAGCGTGCCCGGCGTGCCCGGCTGTCTGAACGAATCCGGGGATTTGCGAGCCATCTCCCGGCTATCCGTGTCGAAGTCGGTCGGCGCGAAATAATGAACGCTTTGTCCGCTGCCGAAGTCGCAAGTCGAACCCGAGCAGGAGCCCAATCCGGCGCCGGCATTATAGCGCACGAAGGAATGCCGGTTAATGGACTTGTCATACGGCGCGGCAACGATCGCAAAATGCCTTTGGCCGGTGTACGACCATCCGTTGCCCTGAATATAGACGAACGCGTTCTCGGGCAATGCGGTTCCGTAGGTCGCGTTGAACTGGGTTACGGTCTTGCTGGAATCCGATAATAGCCATACGATCTTGGTGCTGTAAGGCTGGATCGTTTTACTGGTCGGATCCGTCCCCCTGGTGAAAATGGAATACGTATCAACGGAGCTGGTTTCCCATGGAGAACCGGCCGAAGGCTGCCAATAGTACATGATCTTCTGTTGCGTCAGATCGATCGGGTCGGGGCTGTTGTTGTAGATTTCCAAGTACCGATAGTCGTCCGCCGCATCGGGCGAATGGATCATCGCTTCGGTGATCAACAGCTTCCCCGGGGGCGTAGGCACCTGCTCTTGAGTCACCCGCCCCGGCGTCGGAGTCCGATGGTAGGAGCCCGGACTGCGCCTGTCCATCTCTCTGCTTGTCGTATTGAAGACCAATGGATAGTAGTACTCCACGCTCTCGCCCTCGACGAAGTCGCAGCCCGCTCCCGAGCAGGTTCCGGTTCCCGCGGCTTCGTTGTACCTGACGAACGTAATTCGATCGGCATCCTTATCATAGGGCGCTTTCGCAATGGAGAAATAACGCTGGCTCGTGAACGCCCACCCGCTGGCGCTTTCAAGATAGACGAAATCCTTCTCGCCTAGAGTCGTGCCGTATGCGGAGTTGAAATCGGCGACTCCCTTGCTCGGGTCGCTTAGCAGCCAGACCACCTTGGTGCTGTACGGCCGAATGTACATGTCGTTCGGGCGCCCGGCGGAGGTGATGGAGTACGGGGTCGCGGAACTGTTGGTCCAAGGAGCGGAAGCCGCGGCTTGCCAGTAATAGAGAATTTTCATATCCGCCAGATTGATCGAACGCGCCGTGTTGTTATAAAGCTCGATATATCGGAAGGCGTCGGATGCTCCCGGCGAATCGACCATGACCTCGGTAATCAGAATCGAAGGCGGCTTCTCCGCGGCCGCATGGGCCGGATTCGGGCTGACGGACAACCAGACGGCAACCCATAGCGCAATTCCGCAAGCAGGCAAGACTTTTTTCCACATAATCTCCGCTCCATTCTTAAAAATAGATTTAATGGGCTTTGATAAGGCCGACCTTGCGATAATCCAAGCGATAAGAGCCATCGGCAAACACTTCTACGACGTTGACGCTTGAAGAGCTATCGCAGATCATGGCCACTCCGTTAATGAACGTAAATCCGGGCTGCATCTCTTTCACTACGGCGGCCGGGTAGACATGGTGGTGCCCCGCCAAGTTGATAAGCTTTTTCCCCCGCGCAGTCGCCCGGGAGGCAAGCTCCATAAACCGGACGACGGCTTTGCGGTCGAAATACTCTTCGGGTCCGCCAAGTCCGTTATGCGAGAATAGAAGAATCAGCTTTTCCTCGCAGGCCAGAATCTCCTTCTCCAGCCACTCGAAGGCTTCGCCCGCGATCGTTCCTTCGCAAGTATCGTACAATCGCTTGCCGTTCTCGCCTATGTACGTATCCAACAGCAGGACTCTTGCCGCCGCCTCCCCGTTGCGCATGGCGATCGAACGATTGAATCGGCTGCCCGCCGTCAAGGGCTCGTTCGAGATCCCGAACTGCTCCTCGAAGGCCTCCCCTCCGATGTCCAAGTCATGATTGCCGATGACGAACGCTTTAGGCGGTTCGATCCGGCGCCATTCCTTCATGAAAGAGTCGAGCGGCTGGGCCCGATCGATCACGTCGCCCGTGCAGATGACGCAATCGGGCTTTTCGAGGTTCGCGATGTCGACGGCTTGCCGAAGCTTGTCCAAGGAGGCATAATAATGACGCTCCATCCAGATTGCGCCGGGGGCTTCCGGTCGCGCCGTCAGTTCATCGACCAGGTGAATATCGGTCATCCAATATAGGCGAAGGGAATCTTGTGCGGAGGACATGAGACGGTTCTCCTTTCTTTTTTCCTCATCATAGAAAAAAGAAGTCGGGCAGGATATACATATTCCGCTGTTTATATCGAAGGATTCGGTTGTTTTGTCGGGTAGAATGAAAGATAGCCGATTTGTTCTCTAATTTTAGCTGTATTTATCTGTTTCGAGTCAGCGGGCGACTCTATACTCTTAGGTGTAAGCGATTAACCTACCAGCAAGGGAGAGAAGGGGCATGAATAAAAATGTTCGTATGATCGGCATGATCATGCTGACGGCAATCCTCATCGCAGGATGCGGAAACAACGGCGGAAGCAAGAACGGCAACAAGGGAAACGAAGGCGCGACTGCCTCTCAACAGTCGGACAAGAAGGTAAACCTGACTTGGGTGGGATGGTCGGGTTCGGATAAACCGTCCGACGCGATCATCGGCGGCATGATCGACAATTGGAATAAGACCAATCCCAACACGACGGCCGCATGGCTCGGCTGGCCTTGGGATCAGGCCCTCCAACAGATTATGGTTCGCAATACGTCCAAGCAGGACATGGACGTCGGACAGTCGGAGATCGGTTGGTTGAAAGCGCTCCATGAAGCGGATGCCATCGTGGAATTATCCGACCTGGTCGGCCAGGATTGGCTGAACGCTAACTTCGAACCGTCCGCGCTCGGAGTCGGACAGATCGACGGCAAGCAATACGGCATTCCCTGGACGATGTCCGCGACCTCGATGGTCTATAATCCGGCTCTTCTGGAAGCCGCGGGCGTTACGAAGGCGCCGGAGACGATCGAGGAATTCGAAGCGGCGCTGCAGCAGCTGAAGGCTTACGACAAAGAAATCATTCCTTACGGCGCTTTGACGAAATCCGCTTCGGCGAGCAACGATATCCAGGTGTGGCTCTGGATGTTCGGCGGCGGCGTATTCGACGAGAATGGCGAAGTGATCATCAACAACGAAGCGGGCCTGCGCACGATGAACTGGTACAAGAAGCTCTACGACCAAGGCTTCATCAAGATGGATATTAGCCGCAACGACGCGCGCCAGCTGTTCACCCAAGGCAAGATGGGCTTCTACGAGGATGCGATACTGGCCAAAGGAATTGTCCTGGACGGAGGAGTATCCGAAGACGACCTTCTCAAGAGAATCGCGCCGATTCCCCGTCCGGTGCTGAATGCGGGCGATACGCCGCGCGACAAGATGTGGGGCCACCTGCTCGTCGTCTTCAAGAACTCTCCTAATCAGCAAGAAGCCGCCGATTTCATCAAGCACATCGTCGGCAAGGAAAGCGCGACGAGTTACTTCGTCCAAGGCGGCCTGCTGCCTACGATGAAAGAGGTCATCGCGAGCGAGGAAGTCCAGAACGATCCACTTGCCCAGCAATGGCTCGAGATCACGAAGACCAGCCGCATGGGCGATACGGAGGCTTACAGCGAGAAGGCCGCTCTCGACAATATCATCGTCGAAGAATTCCAAGCTATGCTTCTGAATGCCAAGGAGCCTCAGAAGGCTCTCGACGATGCGGCCAGCCGAATCAAATCGACCCTTAAGAAATAAGGAGAGCATCATGAGGACTGTCAAAACCAAAAGCCCGGGACTGACAGAAAGCCAATTCGGCTTTCTGTTGGTCATTCCGGCCATTGCCGTCTTTTTGGTCGTATTGCTGTATCCGCTGGTCAGCTCGATCGCGATGAGCTTTATGGACCGAAGCCTGCTGTCTTCGCAGCAAAACTTCGTAGGTTTGACCAATTTCAGAGATATATTGGACGACCCGAACTTCTTAAAGGTTCTGTACAATACGCTGATCTTCGTTGTGGCGGGTACCTTCTTTCCCTTTGCTCTCGGATTCGTGTGGTCCATCGTGCTTCATCAGGGCTTTAAGGGAGCCGCATTCCTGAGAAGCCTGACGCTTGTCAACTGGGTGCTGCCCGGGACCGCGATCGGTTTTCTGTGGATGTGGATGTTTCAGGGCAACTACGGAATCGTGAACGGAATTTTAATCTCTCTGAATTTGACGGAGGAAAATATCAACTGGCTGGGTACGACTCAATATGCCTTAATGGTCGTCATTATCGCGAATACCTGGAAGGGCATTCCTTGGTTCATGGCTTTTCTGTTCGGGGGATTGCTGTCGATTCCCAGGGAGCATGTCGAGGCAGCCAGAATCGACGGGGCCGGAAACCTCAGCGTCTTCCGCAACATCGTGCTGCCGAGCATGAAACCGATTATTATGATCGTGCTGCTGCTGGGCGCGATCAGCAACCTCCAGCATTTCGACCTGCTCTGGATCATGGCCGAGGGCGGCCCGGCGAAGGCGACGACGACTTTGGCGGTAGAAGTGTACCGCAGCGCCTTCCGCGAGTGGGATCTCGGCAAAGCGGCCGCGATCGGCGTCGTATGGGTGCTTCTGTTATCGGTGTTCGCTTTCTTCTATTTGCGGGGGATGAAAGATGAAGTCAAATAACCCGCTGCCTATTTTACGCCTTCGGAGGTTGCAGCATGTTTGAGAAAACACCCGGCTTTCGCGTCTTCTTCTGGTCGTCGCTCGTTCTGATGATTCTTTTCCTGTTCTTCCCGTTATACTGGATGGTCAATACCGCATTGAAGCCGCCCGGAGAGGTATTCTCCCTGCGGATTTTCCCCGAAAATCCGACGCTGTCGAACTTTATCGAGGTGGTCAAAAGCGGAGAAATCCGCCGTTACTTGCAGAACAGTCTCTTTTTATCCATTATGAGCAGCGTGTTTACGACTATCGTGGCCGCTTACGCCGGATACAGCTTTTCGAAATATCGGTACCGGGGCAGAAAGTCTCTTATGCTTCTGGTGCTGACGTCGAAAATGTTCCCTTACGCGGTGCTTCTGCTCAGCCTGTACATCCTGATGCAGGGGCTCGGGCTGCTGGATTCCTATGCTTCCCTGGTCTTTGCCTATATTACGTTCACGCTGCCGGTCGGCTGCTGGACGCTCAAAACGTATTTCGACGAAATTCCGGACGACCTGATCGAAGCGGCCAAGATCGACGGCGCCGGTCAAGGAAGAATCCTTCATACGATTATTCTGCCTCTTGCCCTCCCCGGACTGATATCCGTCATGATCTACGGTTTCGTCTGGAGCTGGAACGATCTTCTCTACTCTTTGACGCTGGTCACTTCCCCGGATAAGAGGACTCTCGCGCCAGGCCTGATCATGGAATATTTGGGCGAGGCTCGTCAAGATTGGGGCGGCATGATGGCGGCCTCGGTCACGGTATCCGTTCCGGTAACGATTATGTTCCTGCTGCTGCAGCGCTTCTTCATTCAGGGCTTAACGGCGGGAGCGGTTAAAGGCTAGCGGGGGCGAGGACGATGGAAGGGATCGGGGAATGGTTTGTTAGCGATTCGATCTGGCGGATTACGTATCCGGAGCTCGCTCTTCGAATGATCACCGCGATCGTGCTGGGCGGCCTGATCGGCATCGAACGAGAGTGGAATAACCACCCGGCGGGGTTCCGTACGCATATTCTGGTTTGTCTAGGCTCGGCAACGATTATGATCCTGTCCATTTACGGCTTCTCGGTGTTCGTGGATGAACTGAACGTACGGATCGATCCGGCGCGCCTGGCGGCGCAAGTCGTGAGCGGCATCGGATTTCTCGGCGCCGGGGCGATTCTGCGCAACGGCAGCATGGTAACGGGATTAACGACCGCCGCTTCCATATGGGTCGTCGCTTCGATCGGCCTGTGCGTAGGCGCCGGATTTTATAAAGGAGCCATCAGCGCGGCCGTTCTCGTCTTGATCAGCCTGCACTTGTTCAATCGTTTAGAGAAACGATGGATGAAAAATAGAAGGGTTCATCTCGTGGACTTGAAAATCGAGGAGGACCCCGAAACGTTGGCGGATTTAATCCGTAGGTTCGGCGATAACGGAATCGCGATTAAGGGCATTAAGGCGATCCCGGCTCCCCCTGTCGATAAGCCTGCGACCGCGTCGCTTACGAATGTTCAATTCCAAATTAAAGCGGTCGATTCCGCGAAGCTGTTCGCGGTCCTAACGAGCATAGCATCGATTAACCGCGTGTATTCGATTGAATCCTCGGCCTACAAGTATCGGAAAGGCGAGCAAGAATCCGGGTTCGCTACGTCCGCTCATTTCTAAGATCGTTCGTAAGCGCGCATACCGACGACGTTCTCGTCATTTCATACGTTGCTGGCAAGATGCGCTCGCAGAAGAAGCCCCCGCCGATATGGCGAGGGCTTCCGTTCCTTTTTCTCTCTCTAGTTTAGAACTCTTCTTCGAAGCCGCCGAACAATCCGCCCATTTCGGCTTCTACTTCTTCCATCGTCATGATCTCTTCGGCTTTCGGCTCGCCGATCTCGAACTTCGGATCCGCGTTGATGCCCGTCGTGTGGGAAACCAGCTTGATAGCCACGCTGCCCGTCAGGTCTTCCGATTCGATCGCGGCGCTGATCTTGGCGTCGGTATAGACCGGGTAGTCTTTCTTGTCGATACCGAAATTGACCGTCATATCCAGCTTCTTGAGCTCTTTCTTCATATCGTCGATCGCTTCGGATACTTCTCCGCTCTTCACGTCGGCCAGCTCCGACTTCGCTTGGTCGAGGTCTTCCTGCTTCAGTTGCAGCATGTCGCGGTATTCGGCGTTCGTCGACAGAAGCTCGATCACTTCCGGTGCGATTTTCTCGATAACCGTATTAATGAAAGCTTCCAGTTGGGATTGATCCAGGTGGAATTGGATGACTTGATTGGCGTCGACGTCGGAAGGCAGACCTGCGTCCTTCGCCTTGATCGTCTTCAGGTAAGTCCCTTCTTCCACGTGCTTAAATACGATTTCCATCAGATCGTTGGAGAACTTCTGGGATTTCGCCACGTCAACGTTAGGCAGCGGTTGGCCGGACTCTTCCGCGAGCTTCTCCAGATCCAGCTCGACGAACTTGTCGACAACCGTTTCCGGGATCGGCAGCATCGGAATGTTCGGGACTTTGACCCATACTTTCTTCTGCGTCATCACTACCGGAACGTTGAAGGTAATCGCCAGATCGCCCTTCAATGCCAATTGCAGATTCAGCTCCATCAGCATCGGGTCGGCCCGGTACGCGCCAGTCCAGGAGAGCTCGGCGCTCTTCATCAGATTCAGGACGGCTGCCGCTTCCGCAGCGCTGTCTCCCTCCGCCGGGAAGTTGAAGTCTTCGAATACCATGCTGCCTTTAAAATTATACGATTTAATATCCGCTGATTTCGACATTGACGACTGGAGTGCATCCTTCGGCGATTTGTCTTTAGTGCAGCCGCTGAGCACCAGAGAGATCGTCAACATAAGCGCGACGAGGGCAAAACCCAATTTACGCTTGAACAAAATACAAAAACCCCTTCCAAATGATCTAAGATTCTAAAAATCAAACAAAGATCATTGTATCGTATTTCCTCTTAGGGGGAAAGACCCTTCGCACTAAAATTTTGTTAAAATCCTGAAATCTCTGTTAATGAATGTCTTTCTTCTTGAACCTTCCGCCTTTGACGTCATGGATGTTGCCGACCGCCAAGAACGCCCCGGGATCCATCTCTCCCACGATCGTCTTCAGCTTTGCTTCTTCCAACCGGTTAATGACGCAGAAAATCACTTTCTTGGAGTCGCCGGTATAACCGCCTTCCCCGTGCAGATAAGTTACGCCGCGCCCCAGCCTCGCCGTGATCGCATCCCCGATCTCCTTGTGCTGGTCGCTGATAATCCAACAGGATTTCGATTCGTCGAAGCCTTCGATCGTAAGATCGATTACCTTGAATGCAATATAGTAGGCGATCATCGAGAACATCGCCCTATCCCAGCTATAGACGAAACCCGCGCTGCTGAGAATGAAGAAGTTGATGAACATAACCACTTGCCCTACGGAAAAAGGAGACTTGCGATTCAGAAGGATAGCGACGATCTCCGTCCCGTCCAGGGATCCTCCCGCGCGAATGACGATCCCCGTTCCCGCGCCCAGGAAGATTCCTCCGAAAACGGCGGCCAGCAAGATATCGTCAGTGAAAGGAGATACGGGATGCAGCAAAGCCGTGGAGATCGACAGCACCGCTACGCCGAGAAGAGTGGATAACGCAAACGTCTTGCCTATCGTTCGATAACCGAGAATAAGAAAGGGAAGGTTGAGGATAAAGAGGAAAACTCCGATCGGAATGTCGCTTAGGTAGGAGGACATAATCGAAATGCCCGTGACGCCGCCGTCTATAATGGAGTTGTTAACGAGGAAAATCTCCAACGCTATTCCTACGAGAATCGCTCCCACTATGATCAGAACGACACGGCGAACTATTTCCAATGGAGTTTGCTTGTGGTGCTGGATCGGAGTCGCCGGCTTTATGGAACCCGGCGGCTCCAAGGATGGTGCTGCGTCGGACATGTGACAAGTTCCTCCTTCGGTAGTCATGTCACTATTATACCAATCTAGATACTAGGGGTAAACCGTGCACAGTATAGGAAACAAACAAAAATCTCATCGACGTCCTTGCGGCGAATGCAAGCAAAAAGACGCCTTTGGAGTCCTAGGGATGGAGGAAGGGTTTTTGTGGGGGAAGATCGGGAGCGGATCCACTTTCGAGTAGAGTAGAAAAGCCGGATTTTTGTTGGAGGATATTAGGGAGCTCATCGTTCAAAAATCCCGGCTCATCGCCGGGATCGGGGGGACGGGGGGACCGATTAGCCCTCCGCGTTATTATGCCGGGTATGGTTGCGGTTCTTGACTTTCTTCGAGCCGGAGAGCGGTTTGTTAGGCTGATGGTCTACGACGGAATGCCGGGCGCTATGCTCCTCGTCGGGTTGAGGCACGGATTGCGACTTCGGTTTGCTCATGAGTTATCGTCCTCTCTTGTTACAGATGATCCAGATCCGTCGGTTTATCGTGGTTAAGTGCGTCCTGATGCCGCCGGTCGTTCTTTTTCTGCTGGTTCTGCTGCGCCTGGTGGGAATTGACCGGAGCGTTCTCCAGGTCATTCACGACATTTCTTAGATTTTTGTCCGCCATCTTCCTCGCCCTTTCTACGAATGGGTAAAATGATGCAACGCTTGCGCAGTCTCGTGCAAATGCCGGCGGTAGTCTCCAATCAGCTCCTGAATCGGCTCAGGCCGTTCATCCACCGTCTGCCCGCTCTTCTCGACGTCTTTCAGCTGAATGTCGATTTCCCTGCTGTCGACGTATTGAACCGCGAAGTCGAACTCCATCATCGTCCGCCCCGCCGTCTTGATATGGACATGGAAGGCGCGCGGATCGGTCGCGTTGGCGAACACTTCGGCCGTATCCCCTGGAGCCAGCCGCTCGGGCAGCGTTCTTTTCCAGGCTTCAACCAGGTCTTCCTGCGATACTGAAAGTTCATCGTTGCTTGCCATCATAAGCACCTCCGCTTCCATTAGATTGGCCTCTTGGCGTTTTCTTATTCGGTAAAATATAAAAACCGATTCCTTGTGTCATGTCCGCTTAACGGCCCGTTCGAATCCCACATCCGCCGTATACGCAAAAAACCGATTCCTTCTCAGGAATCGGGCTGTTTTTTGCTTATGGCGGAGAGAGTGGGATTCGAACCCACGTGGGCTTGCACCCTAACGGTTTTCAAGACCGCCCCGTTATGACCGCTTCGGTATCCCTCCAAGATTGGCAGGCGCCTCGCCCGTGAAGGTTCGGCCGACACTGCCAAATCATCATATCATACCTGCTCGGGAATCATCAACCCCTGCGGGGCGAGATCGCGTCCAGCCCGCCCATATACGGC
>JAEZZE010000431.1 GCA_023418755.1 Bacillota bacterium
GCGTACAAGATGATCGATGAAAAAGAAGAAGCATCTATCTCCTGGAGACTGCCTCATACGGTCCTGAAATGACCCTGTCACGGGTTATCCCATTCAAATTTCAGGATCGTATAGCATCGGAAGGAGATAGATGCGACTTACATCATTCCATCGTTCATCGTTCGGTACGACTCTGTTTTCTTAGGGGACAACCTCTTCGCTTCTAGCCCGAGATCGCTCCGGAAACTTCGACCGCCCGATCCAGGAACTGTTCGATTTCGTCTCGCGTCTTGCGAAGCTTGCTGACGAATCTAATCAGCTCGCGCCCTTGTCGGAAGGCGATGAAGCTCGGAATGCCCAGAATGTTGAGCTCCCCGCAAAGATCCGGCAAGTCGTCGCGATCCACTTCCACTATCGTTAATCTATCGGCGTAAGCCGCCTCGACGTCTCCGATGAACGGATCGATAAAGTGGCAATCCTTGCACCAGGTCGTCTTGAAAACCGCTACCGTCAGTCGATCTCCGGCGATCTGTTCTCGAAAGGTCTGCTCGTCGGTTATTTTCAACATGGACGTCCACTCCTTCTGTCTGTCTTGATGCTATTATAACGCCTTATAAATCTCGCGCAACCTGCATGACGGCCTCGCCGGATCCCAGTTCCGCTACGACGTATTCGGCTCCGAGCAAGCCGAACAAGTCGTCCGCCGACACATACGTGATGTTCATGTCGTTCAAGAGCGAATGGGCCAGCTTGACGGCTTCCCCGTTCACCGTTGCCCGGTCGGAGCCTTTGCGGAGAACGACCGATTTCCCCGTAGGCCGGTCATAGAAGCGGATTTCCAGCGGCCCGTCCGCGGGAACCTGCAGGTTCGGACGGATTCCGAATTTTCCGAGCGTTTCGCGAAGCGGCACGTAAGCGATGCCGTCCTCGTCCATATAGAACGGAATGCCCCACTCGCTGCTCAGTTCGAAGCTCTGGTCGTCGATTTCGAATTCGTTCTTCAGCAGATCGTACAGCACCGAATCCGTCTCGAACAGGCCGACGATCCGGTAAGGATCGTAGTCGTCCATCTCCTGTACGTTCAGTGCGTTGCGAGGCACTTCTACCTCCGGAATGTCGACTTTCCCGTTCACGTTCCAATTCTCTCCGGACGCGCGCAGGGTTACGCTTCGAACGGGGCTGTCCTCTTCGGCGAACGCCGCCGGAGCGATGATCGCCTCGAAGAACGACTTGCGAACGTGAAGCGAATCGTCCACGTACAAATCGGTTTTCAATTGGATGCCTTTGTCGAAAATTTCCGCCCATTGTTCCGTTTGCCGGATATCGTCCAAATCGTCCTTGATTTCGAGCAATCCCGGGTACAGCGTCATTTCCACGATCGTCTCGGCGAACAAGTCGATATCGGCGTCCGAATCGACGATCCCGCCCGCTCCGAAGATTTCTTTCAGCTCGGGAGGCAATTCCGCTACCCACCGAAGAACGTTGGCAACGACCTCGGTCAAACCGTCGATATCGCCTGTCAGATTGTCCAAATATGCCGGTATCAACTGCCCCAGCTGCTCTCCGTCCAGTTCCGCGTGCACCTTCGTCAGACCGGTCGTCACGCCGTGAACCGTCTCGTTCGTCCGGTCCACCGCGATGACGGGGGGATTCGGCAGGCCTTTGACGAAGTAACCGGCGACGTTTTTGACCAATCCGCGCACCGACTCCACCAGCGCCTGTTGAAGCTCCGCCGCCGAGCCGATTCCCGTGCCCAACGCGTCCTCCAGCTCCGCAAGAGACAGAACGAACGGCCTCTTCGCGCCCTCCACGTCGATCCTGATCGTCCGACTATCGGAATGGAGCGTAAAGGGAATGCTCCCCTTGTTTGTCGTCAGCTTTCCCGTCAGCCATTGATTGCCTTTCTCGTCCGCCTTGGCATGGGTGATTTCCGCTTTGATATTACGGAACAAGCCGACTCCTTTCTTCGTCTCCTCGTCTTCCAGGGCAAGCAATTCCTCGTTGACGTCGATCGCCAGTTCCAGCGTCAACGAATGCTCTTGGTGCGTAATATCGAGCTGTTTAATCAACATATCGTTCAGGTTCAACCCGCCGACCGGCTGGCAGCCGACGATAACGGCCAACAATAATGCGCATACTATCCATCCGGCCCTTTTTATTGCTTTCTTAACCACGAATGATTTCCCTCCCGCAAAATTAACGGGCCGGCGCCTCTGCTTGAAACAAGCTGTCCGGCCTATGCCTTAAACTTCGACGAACAAGCTGGGAAATCCTGCCGATCCTCTTGCCGTCGCCCGAAGGAGTGTGCTCGTCATCGCCATCGGCACGTTTCGAAGACTATTCGCCGCGCTGTCCGGCAAAGCCGACAGCCTGCGGCATTCTCTCCGTCTGACCCGCATCAGGCTGCCGCTAGATTGCGAGCCCGGACCGACCCTGTCCGTTCGTCCTTCCTTCCCGCATATACGCAAGCCTGAGGATGAGGAGCTGGTTTCCCGCATCCGCCGGGAAACGGCGGAACGAAACCGCAACAACGCGACCCGGACGGCTGCCTATTGGGAGACGTATCGGGCTTTCCCGGAGCTCCACTGGGCGTTCCTCGCCCATATGGTGTCTCGCAACGGAGGCTGGAACATGACCGATTTGAAAGGGGAATGGCTCCCCCGTCTGCTCGACGGCCAGCTGTCCGGAGCGATCTTCGACATGCTGGAGACGTGCAACGGATTGATCTTCGTCGACGCCTATCCCCAATTGAGGCTGTACGCCGAAAGCAAGCGCTTGGGCCGCAACCTCTTCGGCCTGCTCCCGGAGTTCGGCGTATCCGCGTTCATGCCGCCGTTCTGGGAGCGGTTTTGGGCGGACGGCAATCCGGTTCCCCTCACCGAGGCGCTCGTCGTCAACGAACAGAGCAACATTCAGCTTCGCGTAGTCGAGGACGCTTATTATCGTCAGACCGTGTTGGATTCGCCGGCGTTCCGATCCCAACCGCTGCTGCAGACGAATCAGATCGTTTTTCCCTTATGGCGGGGAGAAGCCGCGAGCGGAGCCCGGCCGCTCCGGCTAGCGGGCAGGGTGATGGAGCGCTTCGAGGATTTGCGGGAAAGAATCGAATTCGGAATTTCCCTGTACGGATTGCTGTTCGGCTATCCTCGGGTACTGCGGGCCGTCGCGGCCTTCGCCCGGCATGTTCCCCATACCGGTTCGAGAGCGGACTACTGGCCGCACCGTTTCGCGACGCGCGCGCACGGCAAAAACGGCGAGTTCGCCGGGGCGGATCGAGCCGCCGGGAATTCGCCGTGGTTAAGCCCTCGTCTTGCGGAAGCCTGGCCGGACAGGACGCTGCCTCCGGCCAAGCCGCGGGATTGGTATCGCGACGGCGGAGCGCTCGACTACATCAAGCCGGTTCGCCCTCCCCGGATCGTCGATCTGACCCACGAGCATCTGCTCGGTCAATACAAGCTTCAGACGGCCGTTCTTCTGGAGCGCAGCTTCATGAATGGCGCCAGAAGCCGCCGCACCGGCTTGGGATAGGTGGAGATTTCCTCCGACGTCACGACGCCGAGATACACGAGCAGCGCCGGATACAACACCGCCAGCACCCCCCCCATGACCCCGCAGGCGAGGAAATACGCGAGCTTGGCCGGGAGTCCGCCGCAGATCGCCAGAACGGCCCATTCGGCGCCCCGGATCGCGGCCGCCGCGATCGCCACCGTCAGCAGGAACGGAAGCCAGCGTTTGCCGAGAAACTTGAAGCGCGAACGCTTCCTTAGGCTGAGGACGTTAAAGGCGAGCGCCCAGATAAAGCACACCGTCGTTGCCGCGATAATGCCGTACACCCCGAAGAACGGCGCGAGCGCGAAGCTGAGGACGACCTTGAGCAGAATGCCGGTGAGCGCGTGCATCGTCGCCTTCTTCGGTTCCGAGATGCCGAGCAGGATCGAGTTCGTCACCATCATGCCGATCTGGAAAATGGTGCCGAGCGTCAGCATCCCGACGATCTGGCTGCCGATCGGTTTCTCGAACAGCAGGCCGTTAACGCTGTAGGCGCCGACGCCGAGCAGCAGGACGACCGGCATGCCGCTGAACAGCGCGATCCGTACTGCCAGCGAGGATTGCTGGCCGACCTTGCCGGCATCCTTCAGCGCGTGGGCCGACGAAATGTGCGGAATGATCGATTGGCTGAGCGCCACGGCCAGAATGATCGGAATTCCGGCGATCGACTGGGCGTTCATGCCGTATACCGCCGCCCAGTGGTTGATCGTCTCCTGTTCGAAATGGCCGACCGTCAGCGACTTGATCATGAAGTTGTCCATCGTGTACAGCAGTTGTACGGTGATGCCGGTCATGACGACCGGAATGGACAGATTGAACAGTTCCTTATAGATCGAGCGCAGCCGCAGCTGCCGCGAGGAATCCGCCTGCAGCCGGGGCTCCAGCCGGTCGCTAGCCTTCAGCTTGCGGGAATAATACAGCATGACGACGAAAGCGCCGATGCTTCCGAAGACGCTGCCGAAGGCCGCGCCGGAGGCGATGCCTTCTTCGTTGGCCGGGTTGATCGAGTAGAACGCGTAGGCGATCGCGACGGCCGCCACGACGCGCAAAATCTGCTCGACGATCTGCGAGATGCCTCCCGCGGTCACGAATTGCCGGCCCTGAAAGTAACCCCGCATCATGGCGATCATCGGAAACAGCAGCAGGGACGGCGCGATGGCCCGGATGGCGGTCGCCGCTTCCGGCTCCTTCAGAATCGAAGAAGCGATAACGGGCGCGATCAGCCACAGTCCGATCGTGATGACGACGCCGGCGACCATTCCGAACAGCATCGCGGCCCGGTACACCTGCTGCGCTTCTTGAACGCGTCCGATCGCGTAGCGGCCGGATACCATTTTGCTGACGGCGCTCGGAATGCCCGCGGTGGCGACGATAAGCAGCAGCAGGTAGATGGAATTCGCGTTATTGTAGTAGATGTTGCCGAGGTCGTCCATCAAATAATCGAGCGGAACCCGCTGGAAAACGCCGAGCGCCCGCGCCACGAGGGCGGCGGCCGCCAATATGAGCGTGCTTTTGAGTAAAGTGTCTTTTTTCAAAGGAAACCTCTTGGTTATAATTTAGTTAAAAATGAGCCATACGACGAAAAGGACGATCATCGCGCCTTGCAGCAGCACCTTCACGACGGTGCTCGTGAACAGGCCGACGAGCGAGCCCCAGCCGACCTTCAGCGCGCGGTTGAACTCCGAGCCGTGAATCAGCTCGCCGAGAATGGCCCCCGCCAGCGGTCCGATGATCAAGCCGAAGACGGGGATGACGAACGGGCCGACCAGAATGCCGATCGTGCTGCCGATGACCGATGCTCTGGAGCCTCCGAATTTTTTGACACCCCATGCGTTCACCATGTAGTCCGCCACGAACAAGACGACCACGATCAGCGTCTGGATGCCCCAGAACCACCAGCCGAACGGCTCGAACGAGAAAAACCACCCGTAGACGAAAAAAGCCGCGTAAATCGCCAAAGCTCCCGGAAGAATCGGATAGATCGCCCCGGCCATGCCGACGGCAAACAAAGCTACGATAAGAATCCAGCCTAGAATGTCCACCGGATCACGTCCTCAGAACGTATTGCCGAATCACTTGGGCGACGCCGTCTTCCTGGTTCGTCCCCGTCACGACGTCGGCTGCCCGCTTTACCTCTTCCTGCGCGTTGCCCATCGCCACGCCGAGCCCCGAAGCGCGGATCGCGGCGATGTCGTTCAGACTGTCGCCCACCGATACGACCTCGGACATGTCGAAGCCTTTAAGCCGGCACAGCTCCGTCAAAGCGCTCGCTTTCGAAATGCCCTGCGGGTTGATCTCGATGTTGTTCGGCGACGAATTGGTAATTTCGAGACCTTCCCAAGCGGAAATTTCCTTCAAAATATGTCCAAGCTGGGCAAGATCCTCCGTATAGTAGCCGAACTTCATCCAATCGTGCTCCCGCGGCTCCTCGGCCCAGATTTCCTTATTGTATATTCCCCGAGTCGAGTACGCCCAGAACCAGACGTCCGGGTAATCGAGCGCCAGCTTATGCAAGCCGATCACCTTGTCGGAATCCAGAATCGTTCGCTTATGCAGCGAGTGAGGCTTTTCCCAGATTTCTCCCCCGTTGACCGTAATCATCGGCGAATCGAGACCCAATAGCTCGACGATCGAAACCGCGCTCTGAAATCCCCTTCCCGTGGAGGCGCATACCATAACGCCCGCTTCGACCGCGTGACGGATCCATTCCGCGTTCGTATCGCTCACCTCGCTGCGATCGTTCAGCAGCGTGCCGTCCAAATCCAAAGCCAGCAACCGGTATTGCTTCATTTCGTATGCCAATTTGTCAACCCGCTCCCTCATGCGTTCTGTCTGCCGTATACCGATCATTTTATCATATTTCGCCCTACGAATCGAAAACAAATAAGAGCCGCCCGAAACCGTCCGCGGACGAATTCGGGCAGCTCCTGCTCGCATAAGGCCAATCGAATCCTCAGTAGGCTTCGCGGGCCGTCGAGACGCGCTGTCTCAGCTTGCGCACGACAAACCCGTGCGAAGGGGAAAACAGGAAGGCGAGCACGAACAGCATGCCCGCGACGCAAACCATGCAGCCCGCGATCGACGCGTCCAGCGCGGCGGCGGCGTAATATCCGCCTACCGAGCTGACCACTCCGATGATCAGGCTCAATCCGATCATCGTGCCGAGACGGTCCGTCAGCAGATAGGCCGTCGCCGGCGGCACGATCAGCAATCCGACGACGAGAATCGCCCCGACGCTCTCGAACGAGCTGACCGTAGCCATGGATACGAGCCCCATCAGCACGTAGTGGAACAGCGCGACCGGAATGCCGATGGCCGCCGCCAGCGCCGGATCGAACGCGCACAGCTTGAACTGCTTGTAGAACAACGTAATGAGAGCCGCGATAATGAACAGCGTGATTCCGAGCAGCCATACCGCCTTGGGCCCCAGATCGACTCCGCCTAGGACAAGCGAATTCCACTGCACGTAGGCGATCTCCCCGTACAGCACGCAATCCAGGTCCAGATCGACGTTCTGCGCGTTGAGGCTGACCAGCAGCACGCCCGCCGCGAACAGAGAAGTGAACACGACCCCGATCGACGCGTCGTTCTGCACGCCGCTCTGCTGGAACATCTGGATAAGGAATACGGTCAGGAAGCCGATGATCGCCGCCCCGAACAGCATAAAGAACGAATCCCTCGAGCCGCTGACCAGAAACGCGATCACGATTCCCGGCAGCACCGAGTGGCTGATCGCGTCGCCCACGAGCGCCATCCGGCGCAAAATAAGAAAGCAGCCGAGAATCCCGCAGCAGGCCGCGACCAACGCGCCCGTCAGCATAATCCAAAATCCGCTCATGCCGACACCCCCCGTTCCTTCGCGGATGCGTTGACTCCGGTTCCCGCCTGCTTGGCGCTCTCCGTCGCCCACTCCCGCTTGGCGGAGTAGCGGCGGACAAGCTTGGCGATCACGCCGCGGCGCGGACCGAACAGCACGGAGCCGACGAATACCGTCGTCGCGGTCAGTACGCTGAGCGGTCCTGTCGGGAGCTGCTCCGTGCCGGCGCTGACCCAGGTGCCGATCGCGCCGCTCAGCGCGCCGAACAGGCCGGACAACGCCGTCATGACGCCGAGCCGGTCCGTCCAGTATCGGGCGGATACGGCCGGCGTGATCAGCAGCGCCGCGACGAGCACGACGCCGACCGCCTGGATGCCGACGACGACGGCGATCGTAACGAGCCAGAGCAGCAGCTGTTCCAGCGTCGCGACCGAGAAGCCGAGTCCCCGGGCGTAGCCCGGATCGAAGCTGATCAGCTTGAATTCCTTAAATAGCACCGCGCAGACGACGATCAGCACGATCGCGACGCTCGTCATCGTGTAGACGTCCTTGGACGTCATCGAGGCCGCTTGCCCGAACAGAAACTTGTCGAGCCCGCTCTGGTTGCCGTAGGAGCTGTGCTGAATTTGCGTCAGCAGCACGATGCCGAGCCCGAAAAACACGGACAGCACGATCCCCATCGCCGCATCCTGCTTGATGCGTGAAAACCTCGTAATCCAACTGATGCCCACCGTGGCGATCATGCCGGCGACGATCGCGCCGATCATGAACAGCCCGACGGACTTGACTTCCGTCAGCATGAAGGCGATGCAGATGCCGGGAAGGGCGGCGTGTGCCAGCGTATCCCCGATCAAGCTCTGCTTGCGCAGAAAAGCGAACGTTCCGACGACTCCGGTGCTGATGCCGAGCAGCATGCTTCCCAGCAGAATCCATTGCAGGTTCGGATCGGTAATAAGATTAAGCATGCCTCCTCATCTCCTTCCCGCGATCAGAACGGGCTCTTCGGCGCCGCCGTGGCTTTTCAGGAACGTCAATCTTCCTCCGTACGCCTTCTGGAGCTTATCCTCGGTGAACGTCGTAGCCGTCGGCCCGTAAGCGACGAGCTCGCCGTTGAGCAGCATGACCGAGTCGAAATATTGCTCTACGGTCGCCAGGTCGTGATGAACGACCAGAACCGTTTTCCCTTGCCGTTTCAGCTCGTTCAGCAATTGGATAATGGCCTTCTCCGTGGCGGCGTCCACCCCCGCGAACGGCTCATCCATGAAGTACAGCGTCGCGTCCTGGGCTAGCGCCCGGGCGAGAAACACCCGTTGCTGCTGCCCGCCGGACAGCTGGCTGATCTGCCTTCCCGCGAAATCGGCCATCCCGACTTTGGACAGGCATTCCATGCCGATCGATTTCTCCTTGGCTCCCGGCCTTCTGAACAGGCCTAATCTTCCGTATCTTCCCATCATCACGACATCCAAAGCATTGGTGGGAAAATCCCAATCGACCGATTCCCTCTGCGGAACGTAGCCGACGAGTTTTCTTTGCGACTTATAGGGCTTGCCGTAGACGAGCGTCTCTCCGCTCAGCGACGGCTGCAGGCCGAGAATCGCCTTGATCAGCGTCGACTTGCCCGCGCCGTTCGGCCCGATGATTCCGATCAGCTCGCCTTCCGTTGCTTCGAACGAGACGTTGCGGACGACGGGCTTCTTCTGATACGCAACCGTCATATTCGTTACGCTCAGCGGTGCGTTTCCCGCGTTTTTCGTTGCCATCGTCTTTCTCCCCTTTCTATTTCAGCGCTTCGACGATCGTATCCACGTTATGCCGGACCATTCCGATATAAGTCCCTTCTTCGGTTCCGTCCTTGCCCATCGCATCGGAGAACAGCTCTCCTCCGATCTTGACCTCGTGCCCCATCTTCTTAGCGCCCTCGATGACCGCCTCGATCGATTTTTTGGGCACGCTCGATTCCACGAATACGGCTTTGATGCCCCGCTCCACGAGCCTGTCGCGCAGAGCGGTCACGTCCTTGGAGCCGTACTCGGCCGCCGTGCTGATGCCTTGCAGGCCGACGACCTCGATTCCGTACGCGTCTCCGAAATACCCGAAGGCGTCGTGAGCCGTCACCATTACCCGACCCTGTTCGGGTATCTCGGCGATTCGCTCGCGGGCGTAGCCGTCCAACTGATCCAGTTTCGCGAGATAGACGTCCGCTCGCTCCCGATATCCGGCTTCGTCCTCCGGATCGATCTCGATCAGCGTGTCGCGGATCGTCTCCGTCGCGCTCATCCACAGCTTCACGTTAAACCAAACATGGGGATCGTACGTGCCGTCCCCCGCCGATCGCAGCGAGGACTCGGGAATGTTTCTCGTCACCGGGACGACCGTCTTTTTCTTGCTCATTTTCTCGAAAATTTCCGTCATCTTTCCTTCCAGATGCAATCCGCCGTACAAAATGACGTTCGCGTCTTCCAGCTTGGCGATATCCCCTTGCGACGCTTTATATAAGTGGGGATCGACTCCCGGCCCCATCAGCCCGATCACCTCGACGCGATCTCCCCCGATCTCCTTGGCGACGTCGCTGATCATGCCGATCGTTGCCGTCACGCGAAGCTTGCCGTCGTCCTTGAACGCCCCCGATCCTTGCCCGCAGCCCGTAACGACCGCGGCGGCCGGTATGACGAGAAATAATAAAGTCATAATAAATCGTTTGATCGATGATGGCATTGGCCTCTTCATCCTGCTTCTCTCCTCCCGATAGCTCTCTCGCTCTCTTTGCCTTTAAACAACTGTTTTGCTAGTACGACTAATACTTTCCCAAGGGACTCTTTGTTTATATTATACAACTAAGTTTACCCAATGCAACATTTAAAATAAAAAAATGCTTCTTTCCCGTATGGCCTACATCCGATGAGTCCGATTTTTGAGGAGCATTATCCGGTATCGCCGATCATCTCGACTTCGTCGTAGGCCTATCGCCGGACCGGCGCACGACACGCGGATGGCGCCTTAACAAGCATACGACGTTAAGGGGCCGCCCCGAGCGGGACGACCCCTGTGCGCTTTATTTTTCCCGAACGCCCCGAGCGTCCGGTCGACCCGCATTCGCGTTCGCCGCATTGCGGCACAGCCGGAGCTGGCGGGGTTCGCGGCTATCCGTCCTTGCGCCCGAACCGCGTCTTCTCCGCCCTGCGCCGCGTTCGAGCCTTCTCCGTCCTGCTACCGGTCTCCTGCGTCGGAAGAAACCGAATCCGATTGTATGCCGTACAACGAAGGGCGCGGAGTGCCGTACAGACCGATCTCCGCGTCGTACGCGTCGAAGATTTGCCGCGCGATAGGTGCCGCTCCCCAGCCTCCGTAGCCGCCATCCGGCACGACGATCGCGACGGCCAGCTTCGGTTTGTCCGCGGGCGCGTAGGCGATAAACACGGCGTTCTCCACTTTCCGGCGGTTGCCGACATCTTGCTGGGACGTTCCCGTTTTTCGCAGGAACGTATAAGGAACGCCTTCGAAGCCTTGAACTTTAACTTCGGCCATCCCCTTCTCGATCGCCTTCCAATATTCGTCGGGAACGTCGATCGAATTCAGCATTTCCGATTGGAAGTCCACGGTGACGTTGCCGTCGACGTCGCGGATTTCCTGCACGAACTGCGGCTTCATCCGCTTGCCGTGGCTGGCCAGCGTCGCCGCGTATTGCGCGAGCTGCAGCGTCGTGTATTTGGCCTGCTGTCCCCAGGCGGAGCGGATTAGCGCGGATTGAAGACCTTCGGTCTTCGTGCTCTTGAAGTAGTCGATAACGCCTGCGGATTCGCCCTGAAGCCCGCTGCCGGTCGTAACGCCCAAGCCGAACTGCTTCATGTAGTCGTCCCAAAGGACCAAGCCCGAATCGCCTTCAAATTGAAAGAGCTTATTGCCGATCATCGCGGACATGAAGGCGTTGGACGACTTGGCGATCGCCTGCCATGCCGTAATTTTCCCGTTGGCCGCGTTGCTCGCGTTCCAGATGCGAACCTCGTGGCCTTTGCGTCCGAATTCGAAATAACCCGGATCGTTAAAAACCGTACTTGTCGTAAACAGCTTCTCGTTCAACCCGAGAAGAACGGACAGAGGCTTCTGCGTGGAGCCCAGGTACACCAAGGACGACGGGTGATTTTTGCGCTGCTCGTATTCCTCGTACGGAGGCTGAACCTCGCGAATCGTGCCGTTGTACTGGAAAAACTGGATCGCATCCAGATCCTTCTGGCTGATTCCGCCCTGCCATACGCTCGGATCGTAGTCCGGCATGCTGGCCATCGCGATCACCTTGCCCGTGTCCACTTCCATCGCCACGGCGTAGCCCGTCGTCGGATGCGCGCTCTCGTACTGCTTGCCCTTCGCGTTCCGTACGAATTCGATATGCTCCATAATCGCCTGCTGCGTCTTCAACTGTACGCTGCGATTGATCGTCAGGTACAGATTCTCGCCTTTGACCGGCTTCGTCAGCTTCATCGGGCCGATAATTTCCCCCTGGTTGTTCACGGGGTACTCCTTGACGCCGTTGCTGCCGCGAAGCTCGTCCTGGTACATCAGCTCCAGGCCGTCGAACCCGACGTCTTCGTCATTGATGTATCTGAGTGCCTTGTCCGGCTGGTCTTTGTCGATTTCCTTGTACTTGTCGAGATCCTTCGCGCCCTTCAGCTTCTTCATGTAGCCCACAAGCTGTACGGCGACGCGGTCATCGCTGTACTGGCGGATGCTCTCCTCGACGACGTCGATCCCCTTGAACTCCTGACGATGCTCGGAGAAATAAGCGATTTCTTCTTTCGTCAGCCCCGTCTTGATCCGCCTCTGCTGATGCAGGAGATGCACCCTTCCTTCCAAGTCCATATCCTCGTAGACGTCCTGAACGGTAAGCGGGGGCGCGCTCTTGTCCCCCAAGCGGTCGAACACTTCGACGAGGCGGGCGGCAAGCGCCTTCGCTTCGTCGCTCTTCATCTTCACGTCCAGCGTAAAATACAGCGATTGGGTCGAGACCGAATAGGCGATCTCTTTCCCTTCCGAATCGTAGATGTTGCCTCGGATCGGAGGGACCGGAACGGTCCTGGAGCCGATCTGGTGCTCCTTCGCCTTCAGGCTGTCGCCTTCCACGAACTGCAAATAAGCCAATCTGACGATAAGTGCGGAAAACACGAAAAAAGTAAGGAAGAAAAACAAGTTCAACCGGAAGCTGAAATGCCGCCTGTTGCGTATTTCCCGCTTCTGCTCTTCTTCCGTTTTGCTGCTGCTCACCCATTAATCCCTCCTTGCCGGATATGCGTATCGGCAAATCCGGGGGAATCGAACCAATTGCCCGTCTTTGCCCATGTCGAATCGAGCGGAATCCATCTTTGTTCTTCATTCGCATAAACTTCGTTCCAGGCATGCGCCCCGTAACCTCCGCGGCCGTCGTAGCCCAGTCCGGTCACTACTCGCACGTCCAAGCCGGCCGCCCGGGCCATCGCGGCGTACAACCTCGCGTAGTCGATGCATACCCCTTTGCGGGTGACGAACGTCGTCTCGGGGTTTTGCTCGCGCCATTCTCCCCATTCCTCGTAAGCCCGAACCTTGTCGTCGTCATACGAGACGCGAGTGCCGACCCAGTCGTACAACGCGCGCGCCTTAGCCCTGTCTCCTTCGCGATCCTTCGTAACCGACAGCGCCGCCGCCACCACGTCTTCGGGAAGCTCCGCGTCGATCACGTCGTAACGCTTCTGCCAGAGCTGATCCAATTCGCCGGACATGGCCTTCGCGAACACCGGCAGACGTTCTTCCAGCACGTTGCCCGCGGCCGGACGGATGATCTGCGCCGCGACTTCCCGGTACAGACCGGACTGCTGAATGTAATCGGTCATCGGCCCCAGGGGAAACAGCGCGCAATAAGCGAACATCGCCGCGGTAAGCAGCAGCGCCCTGCCGGCCCCCATCGCCGCTCCCAGCGCGCCGCCGGCCGCTCGGCTTACGATTCCTCTCGAAGACGGGGATGACTCGGGCCCCGTCGAGCCCGGCAGGACCGCCTTCGCCGCCAGACCGGCCGCCAAGCGGACGAGCGCGTACGCGACCAGGAACAGCGCGGCGAATCTCAGCAAGGGCAAGTCCCGCAATCCGGTTACGGCCGTATAGAAAAACTGCGGCAGGGCGGCCGAATCCGGACCGGGCCGCGAAACGCTGCGTTCGGCGAGCCACCCCTGCAGCCGGGGCGACAGCTCCGAAGCGGCTATCGCCGCCAGCGAGACCGCCAGCACCGTCAGCACGGCCTCGCCCAGGAAGGACGCGAGCCGCCTGACGGAGCCGGAAGCGCCCCTGCGAACTCCTTGGTACAAGGATAGCGCTAGGATCGCGAGCAGCGCCCAGGTGACGAGATTGGCGTCGACAACCGTCCCCCAGCCCTTCACCTACTTGGCCGCTGCCCGCGCCTTCACGACAAAGTCGCGGACTTCGCCCTCCATTTTCCACGTGCCCAAGGAAATGCCCCGCAGCTTGACGCTGACCTCCCCGGAATTCGGCACCCCGGAAAGCTCGAGATTCTCCGTCGCGATCGTGAAGGAGCCGTCCGCGTTCGCCGTATAGACGGCCTCGCTCGCTTCGCCCGCCATCGCCTTGATCGCTTGATCCTTGGCTTCCTCCGATACTTTGCTTCCGACTTCCTTGATGTCGTCGATCGTAATGCCGCCGTAAGTGACGATGCCGACGACGATCGCCGCGACGAGCACCCACTTCAGCAC
>JAEZZE010000471.1 GCA_023418755.1 Bacillota bacterium
TTCAAAAAGTTCGGTTTTCAGCACCGAGAAGATTGGATGAAGACCGGGGATGAGGAACGGAGCGTAGTGGGAGCTACGTGAGTACCGGAAGAGCCGGCTGAGTGCAAGATTCGACGCTGAATCCGCTTCTAGTATCGCTTCGTGATCAAAATCGGACTTTTTGAACGACCTCTTAAAGGTTTTACTTTCCCGTAAGGGAATCTTCATAACTATATCGATCAAAAGGGGTATGACAATGAAAAAGTGGCTCAGCTTATCCATCATCGCCGCGCTTATGATCGCTCTGGTCGCCTGCTCCGGAGGCAACAAAAAGGAGGAGGCAAGCAGCAGCCCGAGCGCGTCCGCAAGCCAGACTCCATCGGCCAGCTCCGAAAGCCCGAGCGCCAGCGAGGAACAGCCGGCGGCGGACGAGGCGGGCTGGAAAGCCGACACGTCGCCGATTACGTTCGACTGGTACTTGAATTTCGCGTGGTTCCCGAACAAGTGGGGCGTCGACCCGACTTCGCAGTACATCACGAAGAAAACCGGCGTCGAGCTGAACTTGATCGTCCCCGCCGGCAACGAGAACGAGAAGCTGAACGCGATGATCGCGGCGAATCAACTGCCCGATTTCATTACGCTCGGCTGGTGGGAAGAAGGCGTGAAGAAAATGGTCGAAGGCGGTCTCGTAGAGTCGCTGACCGATCTCGCCGAGCAATACGATCCGTACTTCTTCAAGGTCGCGGACGGCGCCAAGCTGAGCTGGTACGCGCAACCGGACGGCAAAACTTACGTTTATCCGAATGCGTCCTCGTCCCCGATGGACTTCAAAAATTTCGGCACCAAGTTTACGTCCAACCAGACGTTCGTCGTACGCAAAGACATGTACGAAGCGATCGGCAGTCCGGATATGCGGACTCCGGAAGGCTTCATTAACGCCTTAAAAGCGGCCAAAGAGAAATTCCCGGAAGTGAACGGCCAACCGCTCATTCCGATCGGCTTCCACGAATTCGGCGAGGACGGCAACTATTCGTTCTTCGATGTGGGGCAGGATTCCTCGTATTTGTCCCATTTCCTTGCCCTCCCGCGGGAGAAGGACGGCAAGCTGTACGACCGCCTGACCGATCCGGAGTTCGTCCGGTGGCTGAAGACGTTCCGTCAAGCGAACGAGAACGGCTTGATTTCCAAAGACGTGTTCGTCGACAAGCGCGCGCAGATGGAAGAGAAAATCGCGCAAGGACGCTACTTCGCGATGCTGTATCAGCGTACGGACTTCGCCGCCCAGCAGAACGTGCTGTTCGCGAACGATCCGAACTCCGTCTACATCGCGGTCGACGGCCCGGCGAATACGAATCTGGACGAGCCGACGCTGGCCGGTCCGGCGATCTCCGGATGGACGGTCACGCTCATCTCCAAGAACGTCAAGGATAAGGAGCGCGCGATCAAGTTCCTGAGCTACCTGATCAGCGAGGAAGGCCAGAAGGATATGTACCTGGGCGAGAAGGGCGTCTCGTACGACACGATCGACGGCAAAGACCAATTCAAGCCGGAGGTTCTGGAGCTGATGAACACGGACCGTTCCGCGTTCGACAAGCAGTACGGCTCCTCGCACACGTTCTGGATGCTGATGGACACGAATATGCAGCTTCAATGGCAGCCGCCTTCCGTCGAACCGTTCAAGCAGCTGGAAGACTGGACGATGGGCAAGACGAAGAGCTATTCGGAATACGACCTGATCAACCCGCCGGCGACCTCCAAGGAGGGAATCAACGCCAAGAAGATCGCCACGGAGTGGGGGAAAGTGCTGCCGAAGCTGCTGCTTGCCAAGTCGGAGGCGGACTTCGACCAGACGTTCAACGACTTTATCGCCAAGCGCGACAAGACGGGCTTCGCCGATCTGATGGCGTACCGTCAGACGAAATACGAAGAGAACGCGAAGAAGCTCGCGGATTTCATGAAGTAAAACCGATAGCCTGTCCGAAAAACCCAGAAGCCCTGGGTTTTTCGGACATTTTCCGGACGCGGCAGCGACCGCGCATGATAGAATAAATGCACGACGCCGCGAAAGAGATGTGACGATCATGCCGCGCTATTGGAAGCAGAAGCTGGACAGAATACGATTCCGGTTGGAACAGCTCACTTTGCAGAAAAGACTCGTCATCGCCTACATTTTGATCATGCTGCTTCCGAGCCTCCTGATTTCGCTATACATTTTCAAAGGACAAACGGGAGACGCGGTGGAGGAGCTGGAGAAGAACAACGAATACGCGTTGGAGATCGAGCAGATCAATCTGAAGAACAACATGGAGACGGTCAAACGGGCGGCGGAGAGAGCCATAATCGATCGGCAGATCATTCAATACTTAATGCAGCCCGAACAGCTCAGCACGCTGGAGCTGATCGATCTGGATCGGATCAGTCTGCAAAATATCGTGTGGGTCCAGTATAACAATCCGAGCATCGAACGGATCCAGCTGTTTGCCAGCAACCCCATGACGAACGAGATGATGCCGGTGCTCCTGCACGAGAGCCGGGTCCGGGAAGATCCGTGGTATAAGGAAGTCATGAGCTCCGACAAACAGGACGTATGGATATTGAGCCATTCCACCCGAGAGCTCATTCAGAACCGTCCGGGATTGGAAGTAGATTTTAATCCGAAAATCTCGCTATATCGAGAGCTGCTGTATCCCACTCACGTCGGCATTCTGCAGGTCGACATGCTGCTGACGAACTCGTTTCCGAATACGTTCAGTCCGGTGCAAGACGAGCAGTCCCAGATGGTCGTGCTCGACCGGAACGGCGATATTTTTCGCAATCCGGCCAACCGGTTCCTGGAGCTGAACGGGGTGGACGACGACCTGCTGAGGAAGCAGTTCTCGATGCTTGAACCGGAACGGAAAGAGAAAGGGAGCTTCCAATTCCACGCGGGCGGAGTCCCCTATCTCGGCGTTTACTCGTATATCGGCCAATTGGAAGCCTACATGCTGAAAGTAGCCGCGCTAAAGCCCGTCTACGACGGCATTAACGTTGCGCGGAACCGGCTTATTCTGGCCAACGTCATCCTGCTCTCCATTCTGGCTATCGCGACCTATTATTTGAACGCTATTATTCTCAAAAAGCTGCATGTGCTCACCGATTCGATGAAAAAGGTACGTCAAGGGGATTTCGGCATCGATCTGAACATTCGGGGCGGAGGAGAAGTCGGCGATTTGGCCCACCATTTCCGCAAGATGCTGCGCAAGATCAACGAACTGATCGCCGACGCGGTCAACAAGCAGGCCGCCGCCAAGGAGGCGGAGCTGGCGACGCTGAAAAATCAGATCGATTCCCATTTTCTTTACAATACGTTGGAAAACATCAAAATGATGGCGGAAATCAACGATCAGAGGGAAATTTCGAACGCGCTGACTTCCCTGGGCGGCATGATGCGCTACAATATGCGCTGGACGAGCGAATACGTCCGCTTGGGAGACGAGCTCAACCATATCGGCAACTACGTGAATATCGCGAATATTCGCTTCGACGACCGGATTCGGCTGGTGACGGACATTCCGGAGACTTATATGAGCTTGGAGCTTCTTAAAATGTCGCTGCAGCCCGTGATCGAGAACGCGGTCAAGCACGGACTGCAGGACGATGAAATGACGATTGAAATCCGCGCCGTGCAAGAGGACGATGCGGTGCTGATCTCGATCCGCGACGACGGAGCGGGCATTGAGCCCGAACGCGTTCGGAAGCTGAACGGCCGCATCGAACGGGGAGAAGCCGAAGGCGATCCTCGGGACTTCGGGGGCAAAGGCAACGGAATCGGGTTGGCGAACGTGCATAGCCGGATTCAGATGCATTTCGGCAAGGAGTACGGGCTGAGGGTCGACAGCGAGTCGGGGAAATACACCCGGGTTACGCTTCGCCTTCCTTGCATGATACTGAACGGAGGATTGACGGCCGATGCGGAAGCTGCTGATCGCCGATGACGAGAAAAATATCCGGCTCGGGCTAAAGGCGATGATCGAGCGGGAATATCCCGGCGCGTATTCGATTCGCCTGGCGGCCGACGGGAGACGGGCTTTGGAGGAGCATGGCCGGGAGCCGGCGGATATCCTTCTGACGGATATTCGCATGCCGCACGTGGACGGGATCGAACTGATCCGGAGGCTCGCGGAGCTCGGGAATCCGCCCGTGCTGCTAATTCTGAGCGGCTACGACGATTTTCAGTACGCCAAGGAAGCGATCAAGCATAAGGTCAAGGAATATTTGCTGAAGCCGATCGTGCGCGAGGATCTGTTCGCCGCGTTGAACAAGGCGGTTGCCGAGCTGGACGAGAGGGAAGCGCTTCGCGACCGATTGGGGGAGACGGATAAATACCGCGATGGAATGAGAATCAATTCGTTGCGGCACATCTGGTCAGCGCCGGGGCTGAGTCCGGAGGAGGTCGAGCCGCTAGCCAGGGATGCCGATCTTCGGGATTACGAATCGGGCTACTATGTGGGGATTCTGGATACGTCGGGTCATGAGCGCAACGCGATCAAAGGCATGGAGTATTTGGGCGCTTTCGGCAAAGACGAGCCGAACGTTTGCCTGGAAGACAAGGAAGGAAGGATCGTCGTGCTCGCGGCCCGTGAAGAGCTGCTGACCGGTATGGTGCGGGAGCTCTCCTTCGCATCGGGTAGCTCGGGGACGTTCTCCGCGGGGCTCAGCGGCAGGGGAGAGGGGCTGGGGCAGCTCAAAATCAAGTACGAGGAAGCGCGTCATGCGCTCAAGTATCGGCTGCTGCTCGGCCGATCGAACGACGCGCTGATCCGCTACGATCAATTGGCGTTCCGGGATCGCGATTACCCCGTTCCCTCGGGGACGATCGGCCGGCTGGCGAATATGATGGGGACGGACAGGGACAAGGAGATGAAGGCGCTGCTCCAGGAACTGTTCGCCGCCGACGCGCTGGCCCGCGCGGACATCGGGTACTTCGAGGAAGTCGGCCGCCTGCTGAACGAATCGATCTTCGATCAGGTGTTCCACACTTACGGGGAAGCCTCGGTGGAAATCATCAAGATGTATAAGCAAGCCGGCAGTTTGTACAATTTCGCGCATATTCAGGATTACATTCATTGCGTGCAAAAATTGCTGCTCGGCCTGAACGACTTTATCCGCCACCTCAGATCGATTCACGTGGACCGCAAGGACATGGACCGGGCGCTCGAGTACATTCAGGCCAACTACGACAAGGACCTCAACATGGCGATGGTATCGAATTACGTATCGCTGAATTACACTTATTTCAGCCAAGCGTTCAAGGAGTTCGTCGGCGTCAGCTTCGTTCAATATTTGAAGAACGTACGCATCGAAAAGGCGAAGGAGCTGCTGGCGACAACCGAGCTGAAAGTGATGGACATTAGCGAGCGGGCCGGGTTCGACAATACGAAGCACTTCAACCGGGTGTTTCGGGAAACCGTCGGCGTCACTCCTCTCGAATTTCGCCAAAGCGTCCATGAGCAGTCGGCCAGAGACAAGAAAGAGCATCGCGCCTAGCCCGCGAAGCGGGCGAATCGCGCCCCCGCCGAGGGGTTCCCGCAT
>JAEZZE010000473.1 GCA_023418755.1 Bacillota bacterium
AATTATGACGGACGCGGCGGAGCGGAAGGCCGATGTAACCCTTTTGAGCTATAGCGGGCGGAAAAGTCGGTTGTTAAGATGGAAGTGAAAACGAAACGAGGGGGACTTCGCATGAGTAAATGGCTGATGTCCGGATTGATCGCGGTCGCCTGTTTGCTGGGCGTCTATTTGTTGGTCGCGGCGCTGCCGGAGAAGGAAGAAGCGGCCGACCGGGGCGAGGCTTTCGCCGTTCCCGAAGTCGCGGTCGACGCGGAGGCGTCGACGCGGATTTATCAGAGCCTGTGCATCTCCTGCCATGGCGATCAGCTTCAGGGAGGCGCCGGACCGGAGCTCGCGCATATCGGCTCGGCCATGACGAAGGAGCAGCTCTACAAGACGATCAAGCAAGGCAGACGAGGCATGCCGTCCTTCGAGAAGCGGTTGACGGAAGACGAGCTGGTGACGATCACGACTTGGCTGGCCTCGCGCGAATGACGGACTCGGGAGGTACCCCCATGCGCAAACGGATTAGCTCCGCTTCCTGGCTGTTCAACGCGTGGGCGGTTTCGGTCGTCGCGACCGGCGGAAGCCTGTATTTGAGCGAATATTTGCATTTCACCCCGTGCAGCCTGTGCTGGTACCAGCGTATATTCATGTATCCTTTGACGATACTGCTCGGTATCGCGTCCTGGCGCAACCAAAAGCATGCCGTACCCTACGCGCTGCCGCTCGTCGCGTTCGGGGCGGGCTTCTCCGTCTACCACATCGCGGTTCAAGAACTGCCGCACGGCGAGGACGGCCCGTTCTGCGGTCCCGTATCGTGCGCTACGGACGTGCTGAACGCCTTCGGCTTCTTGACCGTGCCGATGCTGGCGCTGGCCGCGTTCGCGATGATTTTCGCGTCTCTGATGTTGGCCCGGCGCGCGGAAAATTGAAACGAGGATGTGATTCCATGAACCCTAAAGCGAAGAACTACCTGTTCCCGGGCTTGCTGGCCGTTCTCGTCGCGGGCTTGGCCGGTTATTTCGTCTTCCGGTCGAACGATGCCGGTTCCTCTCTCCCGGTCCTGCAGTCCGCCCCCGGGTTCGAGCTGACGAACATGGACGGGCGGCGGATCCAGGCAAGCGACAACGAGGGAAAAGTCGTGCTAATGGAATTCATGTTCACCAGCTGCCCCGACATCTGTCCGGTTACGACCTACAAAATGGTGCAGCTGCAAGAAAAGCTGAAGGAACAAGGCGCATTCGGAAGCCAGGTCCGGTTCGTCGCCGTCACATTCGATCCCGAGCGGGATACGCCGGAAGTCCTGAAAAAATACGCCGAACGCATGGGTATGGACCTGAGCGGCTGGCAGGTGCTGCGAGGAGAGGAAGCCGAGACGAAGGAGTTGGCTTCCAGGTACGGCGTCAACGTCATGAATATGGGAGACGGCCAATTCGTACATAACGTCACCTCCTTGCAGCTGATCGATGCCAAGCAACAAATACGGCGGGTGTACGAGATGGGCGACGGAATGGACAACGAGGAAGTTTTGAGGGATATTGCCGGGCTTATCGGCGAATAACGGGACAAAGACTCCTGACCCGCGGATCTGCGGATCGGAGTCTTTGTCGATTAGATTATTCCATTGACGCGCGGGCCGACTGCTCGCCGAGTTCCCGGATCCGCTCGGCGACCAGCCGTTCATCGGCCGGTACCCGCTTCGTAGAGAGCGTCAGCAGATCGGCGCGATCGCGAATCTTGACCAAGCTTTCCTCCTTGCGCATCGTACGCAAAGCGGGAAACCGGATCGCCGTCCTGGACTGGGAGCGGCTGGGACGTTCTCTCCAACGGGCTTCGCTACGAATAAAGCTAGTACATGATGCTGTCCGCGTACAGAACGGCATGGAGCCTTGCCAGAATAGCCGCCGCCTGCTCGCGGACGAGCGTCTGCTTGGGTTGGAACTTGCCGTCGCTGCCGGTCATGATCTGATGCTCGAACGCGGCTTGGATCGCCAGCCGACTCTCGTCGGACAAGCCCGAGATATCGGAATACGCCATCCTCTCCGCGCTTCCGTACGCGTTCAAGCGTCCGGCTTTGGCCGCCATGACCGCCGCTTCCTCGCGGGTAATCGCGCGATTCGGCTCGAAGGCCCCGGACGTCCGGTCGGTAATGCCGAGCTTTGCCGCTTTGGCCAGCGTGCCGCTGTACCAGGCGTTCGCCGGCACGTCCGAAAACGTCTTGGCCGACTTCGGCAACGCCTCCTCCCCCAGCAGACGGAGCAGCAGCGCCGCATATTGGGCGCGCGTCAGCGCCTGCTTCGGAGCAAGCTTCTTTCCGTTCGCGTCCACGCCTTCCATATAGCCTTGCTGCAAAATAAACGCCATTTCGTCGCGCGCCCACGAAGACACCTTCTTCTCATCCTCGAAAGCGGACAGCTCCGGCGCCGAGACGCGCAGCGGAAAATCGCCTTTGGCTACCGTCGGCACGGCGTTCTTCCTGTACCCGGTCACCTCGATCCGGTATACTCCGGGCTTATGACCTCCGAATGTCGCCTTCCCTTCCGCGTCGGTTACCGCCGATTGCCCTCCCAGCCGTACGGTTACGCCCGGCGCGGGCACATAACCGAGCTGGCGATTCGCTTTTTTGACGAACATTCGGAACGGTTTGCCCGCTGGAATCGGAGAGCCGCCGACCGTTTGCCCTTCGTAGTCCCATTCGACCACGATCGTATCTAGCACCGAGGTGTTGTCCGAGCCGTAGTAGATCAGCAGCTCGTCCCCGTCTCCAAGACGCAGCCCTTCCGGGGCGTTCTCCGGGAACATCCAACCGCCGAGCTTTCTGCTCACGGCCAGCTTCCAACCGTCTTTGGCTCCGTAACGGCCCTCCGCGATCCCGGCAATCGAGCCGATTTTCTTCCCGTCCGGCGAATCGGCGCTCAGCTTATAGGCGATGCCTTCCTTCTCCAAGAAGGCTAATGCGGAATCAAGCGCTTCGCCGCTCCGACCCCTTCCTTGCGCAATCGTGCCTTCCGGTCCTTCGACGGTTACCGCCACGCTGCCCGATGCGACCGGATGCTTCCAGATAACTTCGGGTACGGATTCCCCGCTTGCGAACCGCTTGTAAGCGGCCAACGCGATGTAGGCATGGATCGTATCCGCTAAGCTGATCTCCCCGTCGCCGTCCTGTACGAATCTCCCGTCGTCCATCTGCCTGGAAAGCAGGTAACGGAGCGGATTGCTTCCGTCCTTCCGCGTCCAAGACGAGGCATCGATCCCGAGTGCCGACAGCGCGATGACGGCCAGCGCCGTATCCGACGTGCCGCCGAAGCCGCCGTCTTCCGTCTGCTGCGTCTTCAGCCACTTCAATCCGCCGAGAACCTCCTCCGTCTCCGGCATCGCCTCGAGCGCCGTTAACGCGAGCGAGGTCGCGGCCACGCTGCCCTTTGCCTCTGCCCCATCGTCGGACAGCGCCCAGCTTCCGTCCTTGGCCTGCCTTTCGATCAGCTTGTAATAAATCAGGTCCGGGTACCACTCGGTGCGCTCCAGCGTTCCCGACATCGACCGGTTGGCCACCATGTATGCGACGGCGAGTCCCGGCGCCCCTTCCGCCTCCATCCCCGGGTGGTTCATCAGCACCGGATACAGGTCGAGCCCGGCGATAGAGGTGACGTTGCCTCCGGCCGCGACATAGCCAACCATCGAACGGGTCAGCTCGCCGACTTTATCGTAGGTGCCGCGTTTGCCGAGCAGCTCGTCGGCTTTGCGCCGCAAGTAACTGTCGGGAACTTCGCGGCCGTTCAACGCCAAGCCTACCGCCGCCCAATCCGACAGCGGCTCCTGGGCGTACAGCAGCGGTTCCGCTTTCGCCAACGCTTGCCGCATCTCCTCCGTGAACGACGACGGTCCGGCCGTACGCTTGGCCGTGCTGGCATCGTTTTCTGCCGCCAACGCGAAACCCGTCGACTCTAGAGCAAGCGACAAGCATAGCAGCAAAGCAAGCAGCCCGCGCCGGATGCGGCGGTTCGCGCCGGCCGCAAGCTTTCGTTTACCCTGACTATGTAGGACGAATCGTTTCATCTATTCCTCTCCCCTCTCCCTATGTTGGACGATGGGGACGGGAGGAATGTTTCGTTTTTCGCATTATTTTTTCAACTCAACCGCACGTGTTTCCGGCGAGTTTAACCGGTTTTGTCGCCTCGGGAAACATACGGATTTTCGAAACCAATTAACAGGCTCGTCGAGTATCTCCGGCGAAAGCGCGTCTTGCCGGAAGAGAGTTAACTGCGCGGTAGGCAAAAACCCCCGCAAGGATCGCGAACAATCCTTGCGGGGGCATATGGACGAGGATCAGATCCACTGGAAGTGGAAGCTGCCTTCGCGGTCGACGCGCTGGAACGTATGCGCGCCGAAGTAGTCGCGCTGCGCTTGAAGCAGGTTAGCCGGCAGACGCTCCGTGCGATAGCTGTCGTAATACGCGAGCGCGGAGGCGAACGCCGGAACCGGGATGCCTCTTTCGACGGCAACGGCGACGACCTTGCGCCAAGCAGCCTGATAGTTTTTAACGACGCCTCCGAAGTAATCGTCCAGCAATAGGTTCGTCAGCTTCGGATTGCGGTCGTAAGCGTCCTTGATGTTCTGCAGGAATCCGGCGCGGATGATGCAGCCTCCGCGGAAGATCATGGCGATGCCGCCGTAGTTCAGATTCCAGCCATAGGCCTCGGAAGCGGCCTTCATCTGCGCGAAGCCTTGCGCGTACGACGCGATCTTGCTCGCGTACAGCGCCTGGCGGACCGCCTCGATGAACTCGCGGCGATCGCCGCCGTAGGCGGTTACCGCCGGACCGTCCAGCTTCCTGCTGGCGGCGACGCGCTCCGCCTTCATCGCGGAGAGGAATCGCGCGAACACCGACTCCGTAATGATCGACAGCGGCACGCCGAGGTCGAGCGAGCTTTGGCTCGTCCATTTGCCCGTACCCTTCTGCCCGGCCGAATCCAAAATGACGTCGACCATCGGCTTGCCCGTCTCCGGATCGTTCTTGGAGAAGATGTCCGCCGTAATCTCGATCAGATAGCTGTCCAGCTCGCCGTTGTTCCATTCCGCGAATATCTCGTGCAGCTCGTTCGTGCTAACGCCAAGCACTTCCTTCAGCAAATGGTACGCTTCGCCGATGAGCTGCATGTCGCCGTATTCGATGCCGTTGTGCACCATTTTGACGTAATGGCCCGCGCCCTCTTCGCCGATGTAAGTGCAGCAGGGATCGCCGTCCACCTTCGCCGAGATGGCGGTTAGAATCGGCTCGACCAGCTCGTACGCGCTCTTCTGGCCGCCCGGCATGATCGCCGGACCGTTTAGCGCGCCCTCTTCGCCGCCGGACACGCCTGCGCCGATGAAGCGGAACCCTTTCTCCTGCAGCTCCTTGTTTCTTCTCTGCGTGTCGGGGAAGTAGGCGTTGCCTCCGTCGATTAGAATATCCCCGGGGCTCAGGTGCGGCACGAGTTGGTTAATCGTGTCGTCCGTCGCCTGGCCTGCCTTGACCATGATCAATATTTTGCGCGGCGTCTCCAGCGAAGCGACGAATTCCTCGACGCCGTACGTGCCGACGAATTTTTTGCCCTTCGCCTCCTCGAGCAGCTCCTTCGTCTTCTCCGGAGAGCGGTTGTACACCGCGACGGAAAACCCTTTGCTCTCGATGTTCAAAGCGAGATTCTTGCCCATGACGGCCAAACCGACGACGCCGATTTGCTGCTTGCTCATTGCCGGTTCCTCCCCATTTTATCCGTTATCTATATCAGTTGAACCAATGAAAGGAAGGACCATTCCATTCCGAAAGGGATGGCTTTGCCGACTTCGGACAGGTTGTTTTGAGTTTCCCGGATCGACTAGATCTACAGAGGTTAGAAACTCAAAGCCAAACTCGCGACAAAACCATCCCCATTCCCATTTCATTGGGTCTACTCTCTGTTGTATCCTTATTGGACGGCTTTTTTCCAGTCGGCGGCGAACTTCTCCATCCCTTGATCCGTCAACGGGTGCTTGGAGATCTGTTCGATGACGGAGAACGGAATCGTCGCGATATGCGCGCCGGCCATCGCGACGCGGGTAACGTGGTCCGGATGGCGAACGGAAGCGGCGATGATCTGCGTGTCCAGGTTATGCGTGCGGAACAGGTCGGCAACCTTCGTCACCAGCAGCACGCCGTCCTCGGAAATATCGTCCAATCGGCCGAGGAACGGAGAGACGTAAGTCGCGCCGGCGCGAGCGGCCAGCAGCGCCTGGTTCACCGTGAAAATGAGCGTGACGTTCGTTTTGACGCCTTTTTTGCTCAGGTAGCGGCAGGCTTCCAGACCGGCCAGCGTCATCGGAAGCTTGATCGTAATGTTCTTGTCGTAGTCGTTGATCTTGATCAGTTCGTCCGCTTGGGCGATCATCTCTTCGGCGGTGAGCGCGTCCGGCGTAACTTCTGCGGATACGGACTCCACTTCCGGCACTTCGCGCAAAATTTCCGCGATCCGGTCCTCGAACTTGACGCCTTCCTTGGCAACCAGCGACGGATTCGTCGTTACGCCGGACAGAACGCCGATTTTGTACGCCTTCTTGATATCCTGCAAATTCGCGGTGTCGATGAAAAATTTCATGATAGATAACCTCCGTTATATTTGGTTATTTCAACAGATCTTTCGCCAACCGTACGACGTGACCGACCGAGAATCCGAAGTATTCCAACACTTCGCCTCCGGGACCCGAAGCGCCGAACGTATCGATCGACAGCACCTTGCCGTCCGGACCGGCGTAGCGATCCCAGCCGAGCGAGATGCCGGCTTCGATGGCGATTCGCTTCGCGGCCGTCCGCGGGAGCACGCTTTCCTTGTAATCATCGGATTGGCGTTCGAACAGCTCCCGGCTAGGCATCGCGACGACGCGCACGGACAGGTTGTCCTTCTCCAGCTCCGCCTTGGCGTTTACCGCCAGAGAAACCTCCGAGCCGGTACCGATCAGAATGAGATCAGGACGATCGTTCGTCTCCGTCAGCACATATGCGCCTTTGGCCACCTGGTCCTTGTTCGCCTTCGTCTCTTCGTAGATCGGCAGGTTTTGCCGGCTCAGGACGAGGGCGACCGGACCTTCCTTCTGCTCCAACGCGTACGCCCATGCGCTAGCCGTCTCGTTCGCGTCGCTGGGACGAATGACGGTCAGTCCCGGAATCGTGCGCAGGGCGGCCAAGTGCTCGACCGGCTCGTGCGTCGGTCCGTCCTCCCCGACGGCGATGGAGTCGTGAGTGAACACGTAGACGACCGGCAGCTTCTGCAGCGCGGCGAGCCGGATCGAGGGGCGCAAATAGTCGCAGAAGACGAAGAACGTGCTGACGAAAGGCTTCACGCCGCCATGCAGCGCCATGCCGTTGCCGGCGGCGCCCATCGCGTGCTCGCGAACGCCGAAGTAGACGTTGCGGCCCGCGTAGGAATCGACGGCGAACTTGCCCTCGCCTTTAATGTCGGTCATCGTCGATCCGGACAGATCCGCGCTTCCTCCGAAAATCGCCGGAACGGATTTCACGTAATGATTGATCGCTTCACCGCTGGCGACGCGCGTCGACACGGACTTCGAGGCATCGAACGTCAAAATGTCGGAGGCGTCGATCGCGACCGTGCCGTCGATCGCCTGGGAGAGCTCCCGCCCCAACGAAGGATGCTGGGTCTTGTAGGCGGCCAGCCGTCTGTTCCACTCTTCCTCCTTCGCCGCTCCGTTTTGCTTAAGCTGCTCGAAATGCGCCCTGACTTCCGACGGCACGGTAAATTCTTCTTCGTACGGCCAGCCGTACGCCAGCTTCGTCGCTTTGGCCTCGTCCTTGCCGAGCGGGCTGCCGTGCACCTTGCTCGTTCCGGCCGCTTTGCTTCCGTAGCCGATAATCGTGCGAACCTCGATCAACGTCGGCTGCTCGGCATTTTCTTTGGCCGCGGCGATCGCCTCGCTGATCTTAACGATATCGTTGCCGTCCTCCACGCGCAAGTATTGCCAGTTCGCCGACTCCGCCCGCTTGCGGATATCTTCCCCAAAAGACAAGTTCAGATCGCCGTCCAAGGAAATGTCGTTGGAATCGTACAGCACGATCAGCTTGCCCAGCTTCATATGTCCGGCCATCGACATCGCTTCGTAGGAAATTCCCTCCATCAGACAGCCGTCGCCGACAAGCGCGTACGTATAATGATCGACGACCGGGAAGCCGTCCTGATTGAATTTCGCGGCGAGATGCGCTTCGGCCATCGCCATGCCGACGGCATTCGCGATTCCCTGGCCGAGCGGCCCGGTCGTCGCGTCCACGCCGTCCGTATGGCCGTATTCCGGATGTCCGGGGGTTTTGCTGTTCAGCTTGCGAAACTGCTTCAGATCGTCCAGCGACACGCGATAGCCGGACAGGTGCAGCAGGCTGTATAACAAGGCCGATCCGTGTCCCGCCGACAGCACGAAGCGGTCGCGGTTGAACCACTTGGCGTTGCCCGGATTATGGTTCAGGTGCTCGGACCAGAGAGCGTAAGCCATGGGGGCCGCTCCCATCGGCAGCCCCGGATGACCGGAGTTGGCGGCGTTGATGGCATCGATGGACAGCGTGCGGATCGTATCGATCGAGAGTTGTTCAATCGTTTTAGTTTGCGTTGTAGACATATTGTTCTCCTTTTTCTTTTGAAGTTTCCGGCTCTTCGTCGAACCACCAGCGGTACCCGTCTCTCGCGAGCAGCGCGTCGGATTCGGCGGGACCGAAGGAGCCGGCCGGGTATGCGCGCAAGGGCGCCAGATTTTCGGCGAAGGCGTCGAGAATCGGCTGCACCCATTGCCAGCTCAGCTCGACCTCGTCCCAATGCGCGAAGAACGTGCCGTCCCCGCGCAGCGCGTCGTAAATCAGATTTTCGTACGCTTCGGGAACGTGATCCTGACCGCCGTGCAGCTCGACGCGCATCGGCTTGAACTCGCCGCCTTCCTTCGTATTGAGCTGCAGCGTAATGCCTTCCTTCGGACCGATCTCGAAGACGAGCAAGTTGGGCGTGCCGAGGCTTTGCGAAGGCTGATGCAGCGGCTCCTTGAATTCGACGACGATGCGCGTGCTCTTCTCCTTCATTCTTTTGCCGGTGCGAATGTAGAATGGAACCCCGCGCCAATAGATGTCGTCGATCTCCAGTCTGGCGGCGATGAACGTGTCGTTCGCCGAGCCCTCGGCGATGCCCGGCTCGGACAAATAGCCGGCGACCGGCTTGCCGCCGACGGTTCCCGACCCGTATTGGCCGCGAACGACATTGGCCGCCACGTCCTGCTTCTGCAGCGGCACGACGGCTTGCATGATCCTTTGCTTCTTGAAGCGCACCTGATCCGAGTCGCTCTCGCGGGGAAGATGAATCGCCGCCATCATGAGCAGCTGCAGCATATGGTTCTGGAACATGTCGCGCACGGCGCCTACATGGTCGTAATAGCCGGCCCGCTCCTCGACTCCGACCGTCTCGCTGGCCGTAATCTGCACGTTGGCGATATAACGGTTCGTCCAGAGCGCCTGAATGACCGGATTGGCCTGCTGCAGCGCCCCCATCTTCTGCACCATCGGCTTGCCGAGGTAATGGTCGATGCGGAAAATCTCTTCCTCCGCGAACGTCTGGCTCAGCTTCCGGTTCAGCTCGCGGGCGGAGGGCAGGTCATGGCCGAACGGCTTCTCGATGACGAGCCGTTTCCAGCCCCGCTCGGAGCCGAGCCCGCTCTCCAAGATGTTGGCCGCGATCGTCTCGAAAAACTCCGGACCTACGGACAAGTAGAACAGCCGGTTCGGGGGCGCGCCGAGCGCGTCCTCCCGTTGCTCGATCCGCTCCAGAAGCCTCGCGTAATCTTCCTTGCGCCCGATGTCCAGCACATTGTATCGGAACGCGCGCACGAAGCGATCCAGCGATCCGTCGTTTTGCGCTTCGCGGCGCGAAAACTGCCGAACGGATTGCTCGACGTTGGCTTGAAACGATTCGTCGGTCCACTCCCTTCTGCCGAGACCGAACAAGGAGAACGATTCGGGCAGCTTGCCGTCGACGAACAGATTATACAAAGCTGGGTATATTTTTCTTTTCGCTAAATCCCCTGTCGCTCCGAACAGAACAAATGTGGTAGGCTCCATCTTCCTCCTGCTCCTTCCGCATGCGCATGGCCGCGCAAGACTGGTATCTCTTTCGTAGTTTCACTATAATACGAATAGAGATCATACAAGTAATTAATATATTGGACAGGAGATATAGATGGTGTCTATGACCAATAATTTCGAGCTGTACAAGGTGTTTTATTGGGCGGCGAAAACGGGCAGCTTGACCCAAGCGGCCAAAGCGCTGTATCTCACCCAGCCCAGCGTCAGCCATGCCATCAAGCAGTTGGAGACCAGCTTCGGCGTCACCTTGTTTTACCGGACGGCCAAGGGAGTCGAGCTGACGCAGGAAGGCGCCATCCTGTACTCCTACATCGAACAATCGCATATTTTCATTTCCCTCGCCGAAGAAAAAATGGCCGCCCTCAAAAACCTGGAGAGCGGGGAGCTGAGAATCGGGGGAAGCGATTCGCTGTTTAAGCATTATTTGCTTCCGTACTTGGAGGAGTTTCATGAGCGGTTCCCGGGCATCCGGCTGCATCTGAACCACGGTACGACGCCGGAGGTCATCTCGTTTTTGAAGGAAGGAAGAATCGATCTGGGCGTCGTGCGCATGCCGATCGTCGATTCTCAGCTCGAAGTGCGGGAAAGCTTTCATCTGCAGGATTGCTTCGTCGCCGGAGCTCGGTACGCGGAGCTGAAAGATCAAAAGCTGTCGCTGGACAGATTGCTTGAACAGCCGATCATTCTGTTTTCTCGAAACAGCCGGGCCCGAATGACGATAACGGAAATTTTCCAGAGCTACGGCTATACGATCAAGCCCGAGATCGAAGTCGGCAGCGTCGATCTGCTCATCGAATTCGCGCGCCGGGGGCTCGGCATTTCCTTCGTGACCCGGGAATTCGTATCCAAAGAGCTCGAGGAA
>JAEZZE010000480.1 GCA_023418755.1 Bacillota bacterium
CATAGGTTCCTTCCGTCAAGCCGCGCCAGAACCGGCTGACCAGCTCTTCCGCCGACAGCCGCCCCCATACGAAATGAAGATTGCCTTCGTAGCAAACCTCGTCGTAAATGATCGGCTTGCCGTAGGCGCGGCGAAGCAGGACGGCTCTGCCCGGAGCCGCCACGGCTTGGCCGTCCTGAACGCACGCATGGGTAATCCACGGCTTCCAATGCTCGTACATGACAAAGCCGTTATGCATTGAGCAGAGACGGCCGTAAGGATCGTTGTCCGCGACCAGCCGTCCGATCCGGTCCCAATCGTGCGCCGATTTGTCCGCCATAAAATCGAATTCGTTCGCCAGCGACCACCAGACGTTGCGGTAAGCGCCCAGCCTGCTCATCGCGTACCGCACGAAAGCGTCGTCCGCCTCCGGCGGCATCCGATCGAAGCCCCACTGCTTGTTGTAGGGGTGGAACAAAATGATGTCCGCTTCGACGCCCAGCGCCAGCAAAGCTTCCACGCGGCGTTCGATCATGCGGAAATAGGCGGGATTAAACTCCTCGTACCTCCAGCTTTCCGGGGGCTCCCCGGCGAAAGGATGGCAGGGGATGTTCGCCGCGCTGAACGGGCTGTAATGCGGCAGAACGCACATGCGGATTTTGTTGAACGGACTTGCGGCCAAGCTCCGCAATGTCTCTTCCGCCAGCTCCTCGGGCTGATGCGCCCAGCCGTAAGACGTCGTGCCGACCGGGATATAGGGCGTTCCGTCGGCATATTCGAAATGATAGCCGCCGCGTACGCGTACCGGGCCGCGATTATTCCCCGACGGAGGATGGCATGAGAAGGCGCCCTCGCAGCCGTCCAACGCAGCGCGGTTCGAGTACGTATGATATTGCCATGCCCCGATCGCATCCGGCATGAAGCGAATGCGATAAATACCTTCGCCGTCGTAAAATCCCCGCACCCTGACCGCTGGACCGTCCGCGTGTCGGAACTCCGCCTCCAGCTCGATTTCCGCGTACGGATTGCCTTCTGCCGCCCCTTGCAGCTCCAGCTCGAATACGCCCCATTGCTCCGTGTCCGACGCAGCTTTAACGAATGCCATAACGACCTCCATACGATCCGGCCATGCCGGAGAATAACGACGGGGCTGCCCCCATAAGGATGTCGAGTTGCTCTGAAAGATAATCGATAATAAAGGCGACAGCGGTATGTACCTCCCTCCGATCTATACGCTCCTGAAACGGGAATAGGTAAACCCGTTGCAAGGTGATTTCGGGAGCGTATGAGGCAGTCTACGGAAGGTACATACCCTTTCTTTGTTTATCTAATATCTCGAGCAACACTACTTCATGGGACAGCCCCGCCGGATACTTCTTACCTAATTCAAGCCGTTCAAGTAAGCTTCCAATTGAGCATTGATTTCCGCGCCGATCGTGTCTTGCCCTGCCTTCATCGCATCGGCCTTGTACTGCTCCAACGTCTCGTCGACGCTCTTGACAAGTCCGAGCTCGAGCAGCGGAATATATTTTGTTTTGGCGCTATTGACCGCCGCCAGTTCGGCTTTGATCTTGCTGTCGTCGAGTCGGAAGCCCGAAGTGACCGGCTGTACGACCCGCTGCTGCCATTCGGAGTAGATTTGCTGAATAATCGGCGGTTCGTTGACGCTGATGCGCTCGTATTCCTCGTTCTTGATGCCCCAGGAGCCGCCGCTGCCGAACGGATACTTGTCCTGATTCGGACCCGGCTTCCACTGCTTGTCGCCCTCGGGCTCCCAGTGCTTCCCTTGAATTCCGAGGCGGATCAGCTCGTTGTAGCGGCGATCGAACTTCATTTTGTCGATCAGCATGAACGCTCTGTCCTGATTCTCCGAAGACGCCGCCACTGCCATTCCGTCTCCCGTATACCGGCCGCGGTACTTGAGGCCGCCCGCCGTAATGTCATACACCTCGGGCTTCCATTCCGGATGCTCCTTCTCGAGCTTCTGCGCCGACATCGCCACCGTTCCCAGGTTCCATACGAGCGATGCGGACGTGCCGTTCTCGAAAGCGTCTCTCGGCTGCGTCTTGTTGGAGATCGCGTTTTTGGACCAGAAGCCTTGATCGGCCCACGACTTCATTTTCGTTACCCAAATCTTGTACGGCTCCGAGCCATAGATCCATTGCACCTGGTCGACCGTAAAATCGCCCTCCTGATAGGAGTGGAAGTAATCGGTATACCCGTTAATGATGGATAGCTCGTTCAGTTGAGTGAACATCAGAATCCGCAGCTCGTTGTTGTGCTGCGCCGCCGCATACGGGAATATGCCTTGCTCGTTCTTCGCTACGGCCGAATAGTAGGCTTCCAGATCGTCGATATTTTGGATCGGCGGCAGACCGTACTTCTCTCGCAGATCTCCGCGGATCACGATCGCATTGGAGGTGGCGAGCGCAGCCATATTGTTCGGCACGAAGTAGGCCTTGCCTCCGATTTTCGCCTGCTCGAAGGACACTTTATCCTGCTTCTCCCACGTCATCGGCATATAGTTCTGCACGATTTCGTCCGTTACTTCCGCGAATGCGCCTTTGGGCGCTTCTTGATCGTACAAGCCCCAGTCCGACGTATAGATCAGATCCACTTTGTCGCCGGATGCGAACAGAAGCGGATAGCGCTGCGTCCAGTCGCTGAAGGGCAGAAACTCCACCCGCAGCGAAGCGTTAAGATCCTCTTCGATCAGCTTATTCAACTCGTCGTAGACGAGATCGAACTCGGCAGGCTTATCGCCTAGCAGAAACATTTTCAGATCGACGTGCTTGGACAGGTCGGGACCGCCCGTTGCGGCCGATGCGGACGAGGATGCCGCCGGAGAGGACCCCGAAGCGGCGGGAGCGCTTGCGGAGCCGCCGTCCTTGTTGCCGCTGCAGCCCGCCAGCACCGCCGACAGCATGGTGAACGCCATCGCCGACAAGCCGAGTTTTTTAATCGCTTTTTGCATATAGAACCCTCCTAGTATGTGGATAAGCATTATGTGATCCGGCAACCCGGGGTTACCCTTTAACCGCGCCGATCGTCAGACCCTTGACAAAATACTTCTGAACGAACGGATACAGCAGCACGATCGGTCCCGTAACGATAACGGTAAGCGCCATTTTCATCGATTCGACGGGGAACGATTCGATATACATGCCCGATTGCTCCATGATAGAACGAACGGCCTGAATGTCGCCTAGCAGCTTGTACAAGAAGTATTGCAGCGGATACAGCTTCTCGTTGGAGATAAACACCATGCTGTGGAACCAATCGTTCCAATACATCAGCGCCGTGAACAGGCCAACCGTCGCCATGACGGGCTTGGACAGCGGGAAGATCAGCGTGCAGAAAATCCGCAGGTCGCCGGCGCCGTCGATTTTGGCGGACTCGGTTATGGCGAACGGAATGCTGCGCATAAAGCCTTTCGCCAGCAAGATGTTCCAGACGGACACCATCGTAGGAAGCACAAGCGCCCAGATCGAGTTTTTAAGCCCGAAATATTTGACGCAAATGATGTACCAGGGCACAAGCCCCCCGTTAAACAGCGTCGTAAAGAAGAAGAAAAACGAAAACTTGTTGCGCCATTCGAAATCGGGGCGCTGCAGCACGTATCCGGTCATCATGCTCATCGTAACGCCGAGAACGGTACCGACCGCGGTGACGAACAGCGTGACGGCATAGGATTGCAGCAGCACGTCGGGATTTCGAAAAGCGATCTCGTAGCCGGCCAAGCTGAATTCCCGCGGGAACAGACTGTAGCCATGCCGAATAATCGATTGCTCGCTGGAGAAGGACGATCCCAGGATGAGCAGAAACGGCAGCAGGCACAGCAGAGCCATCACGGTGATGAAAGTGTAGCCGATTGCGCCGAAAAGCCGTTCGTCCGCGCTTTTTATTTTCATGGCAGCTCCTCTCTGCGTCAGAACAACGCATAATCGTCTTTGACCCGTTTGACCGTAAAGTTAACGAGCAGAATGGTGGCGAAGCACATCACCGACTGATAAAATCCGGCGGCGGCGGCCATGCCGATCTCGGAGGAACGCAGCAGCGACCGGAACACGAACGTATCGATCACGTCGGTCTGCGCGAACAGCGCGCCGTTGTCTCCGATCAACTGGTAGAACAGGCCGAAATCCCCTCTGAAAATTTGCCCGACGGACAAGAGGAACAGGATGACGATGACGGGCATGATCGTAGGGAGCATAATGTAACGAATTCTCTGGAACATATTCGCTCCGTCGATTTTGCCCGCGTCGTACATTTCGCCGTCGATGCTGATAATCGCGGCCAAATAAATGACCGTCCCGTAACCAAGCTCCTTCCAAAGCTTGAAAAACACGATCAAGTACTTCCAGACGCCCGGTTCGCCGTACACGTTGACCGGAGCCGCTCCGAACCACGCCAGCATACCGTTCAGCAGCCCGTGCTCGAAATTGAAAATATTGTACACGATCGAGCCTACGATGACCCAGGAGATGAAGAACGGCAAAAACATGACGGACTGCGCGAGTTTCTTGAAAAACTTGGAGCCGATTTCGCTGAGAAACACCGCCGCCGTAATTTGCGCCGCCGTAACGATCCCGATAAAAGCCAAATTGTACAATACCGTGTTGCGGGTAACCTGGAACGCTTCTCCCGACTGGAAGAAATACCTGAAGTTTTCGAAGCCTACCCACGGGCTCCCCCATATGCCGAGCGTGTATTGAAATTGCTTGAAGGCAAGCACGACTCCGCCCATCGGCAGATAGGAGAAAAGAATGACGTGCAGGGCGGCCGGCAGGAGCATCAGCAGCAGCGTTCGATTTTTGAAAAACCGTCTACGGAAGGTTGGGCTCATGATGTTCACCTGCCTCATATGTGGAGTGGCTTGACGCTATACGTTAAAGATAGCATGGTTTGCCGAGGCGGATATCGGAGGCATGGCGTCGGCTATGGAGGAGCTTTGGCCGTGATTGCGGAGCGGTCGGCCATGACTCCCCCCGATCTCCGGTCAATGCTCGTCTGCGGAGCCGGCAATTAAAAGAAGAGCAGATCGGGGTCGGGTGCAAAAAAAATCGGCCGGTCGCGCGCGTTGCCGCGCGGACCCGACCGCAGGAACAGGCTGCAGGGAGGCATGCAGGGAAATACAACCGCTAAGTTCCGCCTTGACGCCTGAACTCGCTCGGCGTGCAGCCCGTCTGCTCCCGAAACAGCCGGCTGAAGTACTTCTCGTCCGCATAGCCGATTTGCTCCGCGATCCATTGAACCGGACGGTTCGTGCGAAGCAAGTATTCTTTGGCTTTCTCGATTCTGACGTGCTGGACGAACTCGTTAAACGGCCGACCCACGATGTCCTTGAAGCATTGATTGAAATAACTCCTGCTCATGTTGACGCGTTTGGCCACGTCCACGGCGTAGACGGATTGACTAAGCTCCTCCTGCACGATGCGAACGGCAGCCATGATGCAATGCGCGACCTCCTTGGAATACGGAGAGCCTACGAGCGGTGCCGCCGTTTCCTTCAGCTGGGCAAACCAGTCCGCGCATTGACGCCAATGAACGATCGTTTCCGGAACGGACGCCTCCCTCGTTACGGCCGAACCGTAAACCTTGTTCCATTCGGAGACGATCTCCAGCATCAACCGGCTTAGCCTGGGAACGGACAGCCGCAGCGCCTTGAGCTTGCCGAGCAGTTCCCCCAGCAGAACATCGTCCCGCATCCAAGCGAACGTCAGCCATTCCGAGCGCAGAGCGGCCGAGGCCTCGTCGCTGGCGACGGGCGGAGCTTCCCGGATCGCATCCAATCGTTCCGCCATCATCCGGCCGTCTCTTTGCTCCGCGTAGAAGAAATGCTTAAAGCCGTTCCGCCGCAGCACGCGATGAACTTCCGAACGCTCCTTTCCGCCTATGCCTTGTATCCGAGCAATCATCCAGCCCGGATGCGAGCCGACGATCCGAGCCCACTCGTCTTGCTCAAGCTCCGGGCGCTCCGAAGGCAGCCATAGCCAGGAAGAGCCGTCCAGCTCCGTCCACTCTCCGTTCGGATCGAGATCGCGCATCCAGCCCGAATCGGCATATTCGGACGAACATAACAGCATATAGGCGTATTCCGTCGCGACTTCCGTCCCCGAAGCTTCCGCGGAGGCGCCGGCCGCTTTCCCGCGTTCGCGCATAATCCGATTATGGATCCGCCCGAGCACGTCGTCGAAGCGTTCTCGCTCGAGTTGAATTTTCGCAATATAGTCAATCGCGCCGAGTCGAAGAGCGTCCTGTACATACTCGAAATCCTGATGCAGCGTCAACACGATCATATGCACGCGAGGGAATCGCTCGCGCGTCTCTCTCATGAGCTCGATTCCGGACATGACCGGCATCGCCAGATCCGTCATCAGCAGGTCGACCGGGTTCGAAGCCATGAAGGCCAGCGCCGCTTCCCCGTTGCTGGCCTCGCCTACGACTTCCATATCGTAGCGGTTCCAGGGCATCGCGGAAATCAATCCTCTGCGAACAAGATTATCGTCGTCCACGACGAGCACTCTGATCCTCATTAGCTCTCCTCCTTCGTCCGTAACGGCAAAGTCAAATACACGGTCGTTCCGAAGCCGGGCTCGCTCTCGATATCCAATCTGGCCCGCCCGCCGAAATACGATTCGATCATCCGCTTCACATAGTTCATCCCGATCCCCATGCCGACCTTCTTGCGGTCCTGCTGCTCGTCCCGGAGCAGCTTCGCGATTTCCTCCTCCGAAATCCCGCTGCCGTTGTCGGCGACGGAGATGACGACATCGCTGCCGTCGAGGCTCACCTGGACCCGAATGCTTCCCTTGTCGTTCAAACCGTGATACAACGCGTTCTCGACGATCGGCTGCAAAACGAAGCGCGGCACGGCCACGTGCAGCACCTGCTCGTCGGCGCGGATTTGCAGATCGAACTTGAAGTTGTAGCGGATCTGCTGCAGGAGCAAATACTGCTCCAGCGACTCGAGCTCCTCGCGAATGGTCGAATCCTGCCCGAGCTTGCCCAGATTGTAATAGAGAAGCTTGTTCAACGAAGAGACGAGACGGTCGATTTCATCCTGTCCGTTCATGACGGCCAGCCAATGCACCGTATCCAACGTATTCATCAGAAAGTGCGGGTTGATCTGATACAGCAGCTTTTCGATTTCCAGATCGGCCCGTTTCTTCTCCTTCGTTTCGACTTCGGCGAATAAATCGGCGATCTGCGTCTTCATTCTGCGAAATTGCGAGAGCAGCGAATCGAACTCCGGAATATGGGTATCTCCGGAGCCCGGCTGGAATTGGCCGCTCGACATCCAGCGAATCTCGCTGTTGAAATGGCGCAGCGGTTTATAGATCATCGTCCAGAGCAGCCAAGCGATCAGAAACGTTACGACGATAAAGAAGAGAAACAGCAGAACGATCTGATTGACCCAGCGGTCCCGCTCGTAATTGTAGTCCGCCTTCGAGACGAGCGACACCAGGCTCCAGCCTTGGCTGCTGGTGGATTTGTACCAATAATAATCGTTCAGCAATCCGGCTTGGCCTCTGACGGAGCGCTCGGGGAACAGGTCGCCGGGATGGAATTCGCCCTCGGCCTCGCTGTACGCGACATAGCCGTCGCTATCCAGCAGGACGTAAAACGACTGCGGCGCAACTCCGTTCCGCAGCAGATTGCGCGTCAGCGCGTAGCTGGATTCCACGTAGACGTATACGTCGTCCCGGCCGGGGATATCGATTTTCTGCAGAGCGGAGATGACGTATTCGTTATTGTATCGTTCATTGCTGACGTGGGGGGCGAAGTCGACGATCCGGTACCGGTTCGAGACGCCGCGCGGGAGGTTGTCCAAAGAAAAGCCGTCCTTGACCGAGGAGTTCTCGAAAATATAGCGTTCTTCGTCGCGATAATAGTACAGGGCGAGACCGATCGAGGGGTTCGTAAAAGCGAGCAGGCTAAGCTCCGTGCGAATCTCGTCGGCGAGGCGGTTCTTCTCCAGGGCATCCTCGGAGAACGTGTATTGCTGCAGCTTGTATGCGATGTTGCTGGGGGTGGACAACTGCTGCGACACCGTGTTCAAATTGTTATAAGCGTTCTCGAGCGAAAGCTGAACCTGCGTCAAATTGCCGCGAACGCCGGATTCCAGCTTGCCGAGCAAAATCTGGGACATGGCGTTGTAAGACAGCAGCACCGTGGAGACGAACGGAATAAGCGCGCTTGCCGCGAACAGCAGCACGATTCTTTTCTTCAACGTCAAACGGTTCAGCCAGGCCGCCATCTTCGTTCGGTTGCTCATCGTTGCCACGTCCTTCGGTTCCGCTGGAAGTATCCAAACATCATATCATCGCCGCAGGATCGTGTAAATTCGTCAAACGCCGTAAACAGGTCGGGCATCTGAACGCAATAGGGAGGGAGAGTCCCGCTGCTTTTGCCGTAACGGCCATTGGCCACCCTCGTCATCGGTCATATCCCCCCCCTATTTGCCCCATTATCCTTATCACTTCTTGGCTTCGCGACGTTTGACAATTTTTCGCCTGTATGAGTATGATTCTTCACATGATTATAAAGCAAGGACAGAGCATTCTTGCGCATGCGAATGGAGAAACCTACTTTGACTATGAACGCAGAAGACCTAACGCATCGCGGCGCGGCTGCGTCGTCCCGAACGGCACTTATTCTACTGATCGCATCCGTCCTGCTGGCCGCGGCCAACATGCGGGCGGCCATTACTTCCATCGGCCCCTTGACGGGGGCGATACGCGAGAGCACCGGATTGTCTACCGGCGCGATGGGCTGGCTGACGACGATTCCGCTCATCGGATTCGCGTTGTTTTCCCCGATTGCCCCCGCCTTTGCCCGTAAATTCGGCATAGAACGCACGCTTGTCGTCACTTTGCTTATTATGACTGCCGGCATCGTCATTCGTACCGTCGATTCGACCCCGATGCTGTTCCTCGGAACCGCGGGCGTCGGCGTTTCCATCGCGATATGCAACGTGCTGCTCCCCAGCATCGTGAAGAAGAATTTTCCGAATTCCATCGGACTGATGACGGGCTTGTACAGCATGACGATGGGGCTCGTAGCCTCGATCGCGGCGGCCGTAAGCGTCCCGCTCGCCCAGGGCGCCGGACTCGGTTGGCGTTACGCGCTGCTCGTCTGGGCCGCGGTGTCCATGCTCGGCTTCTTCGCATGGCTTCACCAGGCCCGTTCCGCGAAAGCGCGCATCAGCGCCGGCTCAGCCGAGCTTCGCCAACGTCGCTCGAACGTTTGGGCCTCCGGCCTCGCTTGGAAAATCACGCTGTTCATGGGCTTGCAATCCTTTAATTTCTACGTGGCCGTCGCCTGGCTTCCCGATATGCTGATCAGCAAAGGATTAACTCCCGAACACGCCGGCTATATGCTGTCTCTGATGCAAATTACGGGAATTCCGTTCAACCTGTTGATTCCGACGATCGCCGAGCGAATGAAAGACCAGCGGTTGGCCGCCGCGGCGGCAGGGCTTGTCTCCCTTGCCGGTTATCTCGGTCTGTTCGCCAACGACGCGCTGCCGCTGACTGCAGCCGTCATCCTGATGGGCATCGGACAAGGGGCTTCGATCAGCCTGGCGCTTATGTTCTTCGCGCTGCGGACCAGACATGCCACGGATGCGGCCGCATTGTCCGGAATGGCTCAATCGATGGGCTATGCGCTGGCTGCCCTCGGCCCGATCGGGCTTGGCCTGCTGCACGACGCGACGGGAGCTTGGACGTGGCCGATCGCTGTCATGGCGGCCGTCGGTTCCGTCATGACGATCTTCGCCATTGCGTCCGGGCGCAAACGATATGTGGAGTGAACGGTCGGACCGGGTTGCTTGGCCGAACGATTCCACGCGCATCAAAAAAGCGGCACCCTCCGGAAGGGGTGCCGCTTTTTTATCGCCGATCGGTCGGTTCCGCATACCAGCTATCGGCAGACTCCTGCCAAGTCGATCAAGCAAGCGCGCTTGGATTGCAGCCTAGGAACTGGATCATTGCAGCGCTGCGTCTTGGGGAGCGGCCAAGTCCACCCAAGCCGCTTCCTCCGCCGACAATGCGATTCCCAATCCTTGCAGACTGGAGCGAAGCTCCTCGGGGCTGTTCGGACCAATGATCGCGCAGGTCGGAAAAGACTGCCCCAGCACGTAAGCCAGCGCGACTTGGTTCGCGTCGCAGCCTTTGCTTTCCGCCAATTGCCTCGCCCGACGAAGGCGTTCCCAATTGGCCTCGCTGTAATAGACGCGGACGGCTTCGGGGTCGTCCAGTTTGTCCGGAGAGAACCGTCCGGTGAAAAATCCGCCCGCCTGGGAAGACCAAGACAGGAGCGGAAGCCGAGATTGGCGGTGCCAGGCTATGTAATCCGCGTCCGCCGAGACGCATCCGTGCCAACGCGGCTCGTTCGGCTTGGCCAGACTCAGATTGGGACTGTTGCAGGCAAACCCGATCAGCCCGCGCGAAGCCGCGAACGCGTTCGCTTCTTCCAAGCGCGCCGTCGTCCAATTGGACACGCCAAGAGCGCGGCAACGTCCCGATGCCAGCAGCTCGTTAAGCGATTCGAGAATATAACCGACCGGTGTGTCCGGATCGTCGCGGTGAAGCATGTAGACGTCGACATGGTCGGTCTGAAGACACGCCAGCGATTCGTCAAGATCCTGTTCCATGAACGATCTGGTCATTCGCGGCCCGTCGCCGTACGGATGGGCGCCCTTTCCGATGATCGCCAGCGATTCGCGGTTATTCCGCTCCCGCATCCAGCGGCCGATCGCCTTCATGCCGGCCGGGCCGTAACAGTGGGCCGTATCGAACGCATTCCCTCCCGCGGCGACATAGGCATCCAGCAGCTCGGAGGCGTGTTCCATTCGGTCGACATGCAGCATCATGGACCCCATAATCAGCCGGGTAACGGGCTTATCCACGCCTTGAATCCGTATCGTGCTCATCTTTGCTTGGGCCATCGTTTGTTCCTCCTTGAACGAGAGAAATCCTCTTAGGTACTATAGCCAATCTGAGACGGCGGAATTAATGGATACCGCTTAAGCATGATCCTTGCATACTAGCTTTTGGCTTTCCTTTTATTAATATCGTCTTTTAAAAACGCGGGAAACCCTTTTCTTCCCATCTTTCTATCCGTCACTGCCGTAATAATCACGCGGATATCTTTTATAGTCTTTGGATATAGAATCAAGAAAGGGTTTGAGCATTGTCATTATTTGATTATAACGAATATTTAAAACGATTGCTGAATTTTTCGCACTTTCTCCCACTAAAACAAGATATCGATAATGCTTTATATCGAATACTTTCAAGAAGGCTCCGAAACCCCGCCCCCACTATAGGCTTAAGCGACCCGCCGAAGACCGCGACGGTTCCTTTAGGCCTTTTTGCAGCGCAAACGTGGGGACCTGATGGCGGGGAAGACAGGGTTCAAAAGAAGAAGAGCAACCCCAAATCAGGAGCTGCCCTTAGCATACAAGAAGGGGAAGCTTATGACGGGGTACTCCCCCTGATTAGTATCGGACACGGGTTCCCGAAGTGATCAGTCCCGAGTTGCCTACAATGACCTCGGACTGCTCGAACAGCCCGCCGCTGACGGCCGTCGCGTAATCGTTCGAACCCGCGGTCACGACCCGGGTCTCGGTCGCATAATACGCGTTGCCAAGCGGTCCTTGCTTGGCTGAGATCGTGTAGACGAATGCGCCCTTGCTGTCATGATGGACGGCTTCGTTCGGGACGAGCAGCAGGTTGCCGCTCTCCGATCTCCGGATACTCACCTTGACGCGCTCTCCCCCTTGCAGGCCAAGCCCGTCGTCCCGGAGCGTCACGGTCAGCAGGCCGGTCGGCGCAGAAATCTGGACGTCGGCACCCGCACCGGAGCTGTCGCCGCCGGTCAAATCCGCACCTCCGCCAGACGCCTCCTCGATGGCGGAGACGGTTCCCGCAAGCTGCCGGGTGTCGTCGTCTGCAAGGACGATCGATTTCAGCTCATCGCCCAGGTTAAGCCTGGCCGCGAGCTCGCCCGGCACCGTCAACCGGATCTGATAGCCCTTGGCCGCGTCGGCCAGACGAACGTCGGGCATGCCGGTCGAAGCGGATCCCGTTGCGGCGCCTACCGCCGTGACGACGCCATCTACCGGAGCCTTCAGCTCGCGGCTCGCCTCCATCTCCGTCTGCAGCTTCTCGATGCGCCGCTTCTGGTCGTCGATATCGAGCTTGGTCGACTCCAGTGCCGAAGCGGAGCTGAGCTTGGCGGTTTCGTCTTCACCCCTGAGCGCCTGCTTCAAATTGTATTGCAGCAGATCCAGCGACATCTGAAGCTTCTTCAGGGAGGACTGCAGTTCGGCAAGCTGGTCCTGTGCGTCGCTGTCGTCGTACCGGACGAGCGGCTCTCCCTTCTGCACCGTATCCCCGGCCTTGACGAGCACTTCGAGCACCGTCCAGCCCGCCGGATTCGACAGTTCCCGTTCCGCTGCCGGACGCACCGTTGCGCTTCCTTCGTAAGCGTAGTCCAGCGATCCGGCGGTCGGCACGGACGTAATCACCTTCGGCATCGACAATGACCGGATCGTATTGCCGCCCAGCGTCAGCGCGACGAGCAGAGCCACGAACAGTCCGGCTAGCAGGCTTATGTTACGTTGTCTCGACCGGGTTGCCATTTCTCCCATGCACCATCACATCCGATCTATCCTTTGATTCCCGATAGTTGAATTCCTTCGACGAAGTAAGACTCCGCATACAAGAACATCAGCACTACCGGGGCCATATAGAGAGCAGAGGCAGCGAAGCCGATCCCCCGCGCGTCCCGGTTGATCTGCGCCAGATAGAGAGACAACGGCTGCTTTACGTCATCCTGCAGGAAGATCAGCGGCTGCTCGATCATATTCCAGTAGTCGACGAATAGGAGAACCGTCAGCGCGGCTAAGCCAGGCTTGATCAGAGGAGCAACGACGCGCAGGAAAATCGTGAAAAACCCCGCCCCGTCCATCTTGGCCGCTTCGGTGTATGCGTTCGGAATATGCGCCATGAACTGACGCATCATGAAGACGCCGAACGCTCCGAAGATACCGGGCAGGATAATCGCCGATTCGTGATTCATCAGCCCCAGCTTGTCGATAACGATATAGTTCGGTACGAGCGTCACCTGGAACGGCATCAGCATCGTGATCAGATAGACGAAGAACAGCGGGTCCCTGCCGAAGAATCTTAGCTTGGCGAAGGCGTAAGCCGCCAGCGTGGAGCAGGCGGTCTGTCCGATTACGATCGGCGCTACCAGCAGGGCGGAGTTCCAGAACATGCGAAGATATCGCGGGGACTGGATCAATATTTGCGAGTACTGGCCGAAGGACAGCCAATCGGGAAGCACCTTCAAATTGACGAAAGCGTCCGCGCCGCCTTTTGAAGCATCGATGACGGCACCGAGAAGGCCGTAATTCCGTCCGATCTCCTGCTCCGTCATCAGGGAGCCCGTCAACGTCAGCACGATCGGCACGAGCATGGCCAGAGCGACCGCGCCGGCCGTCAACGTACCGACGAGCTTGGGAATGATGCCGAGCTTATTCATCCGCGCCCCTCCCGTTCATTCCATGTTCTCCCGGAACCGGCGCTCCATGCGGAGAAGTCCGACGACCAGCAGGGAGATGCAGCCAACCATCAGCGTCGATGCGGCGGTCAGCTTCTGGACATCGAGCGAAGCGAACATGTTGTTCATATAATGCTGCATCATATAGAGCCGATCGTACGGGTAATCTCCAGCCAGGAGGTAGGTTTCCCGGAACACTTTGAACGAATTGACAATCGAGATCAGCACGACGAAGAACATCGTCGGCGTCAAATAGACGAGCGTAATGTGGAACAGCCGACGCATCGGTCCCGCTCCTTCGATGCTGGCCGTCTCATAGTACTCGCGCGGGATCGATTGCAGGCCAGCCAGGAATAGAATCATGTTGTAGCCGATGTTCTTCCAGATATACATCACCGCGACGATGCCGAGCGACCAGTCCGACTGCATCCAATCGATTCGCCCAATTTGCAAACGATGCAGCCACTCGTTTAGCGTACCGTTCCAGTCGAAGAAAATTTGCCAGATCGTGACGGTAGAAGCGACCGGGACGACGAGGGGAAGTACAATCGACGTGCGGAGCCCGTTGCGCAGGAACAACGGCCGACTTAGCAGCAAGGCCAGGCCCAAGGACAGGACAATGAGCAGCGGAACGCCGATGCCGGCGAAGAGCAGCGTATTGGCCGCCGCCTTGCGGAATGAGCTGCTGTGCAACAGCTCATTGTAGTTATCCAAGCCGACGAATGCGCCCCTGCCCGCGCCCGCGCCGTCCGTGAACGATTCACCGATGCCCAGGACAAAAGGGATGAGATAGAAGATCGCGAAGCCGATCGCGCTCGGCGCCAGCAACCAGACCGCTTGCATCCCATCCTTGTGAAGCAGGCTCCGCAGCCTATTCATTTAGATAGGTTGTCGCC
>JAEZZE010000097.1 GCA_023418755.1 Bacillota bacterium
AAGGGCGAGGCCTCTTATAAGGATGTTGCCAGCGTATTCGACATTATCGATCTTATTATGGCCAACGGAACGGGCAAGCCGTTCGAGGTCGGCGGCGAGGCCGGCTCCGCGGATTTCGCCAGCGGCAAGGGCGCGATGTGGGTGCAGGGGCCGTGGCAGGCGGAGACGATTCTTAAGGTCAACCCGGACATGGAGTTCGGCGTCGCGCCGCTGCCGGTCAGCAACGACCCGGCCGGGGCGATGATCAACCTGGCGACCTCGACGTCGCTGGCGGTATCCCCGACGAGCAAAAACAAGGAAGTCGCGCTCGACTTGCTCAACTATATTCTCGACGACCAGGCCTCCGCTCCGCTGTTCGAGGAGCTCAAGTTCAACCCGGTCGCGACGATGCATACGTACGAGACGTTCCCCTGGATTACCGAAGCGAGCTCCTACGTGGCGCAAGGCAAAGCGTATCTCGACCTGTCGCTGCCGGGCGGCGTGACGGACGAAACCGCGAAGCTGCTGCAAAGCTACTACGCGAAGGACGTCACCAAGGACGAGATTATCGCGACGTTGGATAAAGCATGGGCCAAAGGCGTCCAGGCGCAGCAGTAGCCGGGAGCGACGGGACTATGCGCTTGACGAAAAAAGGCAAACGGACGGCCGCGCTGCTGGGCTTCGTATTTCCCGCGCTGGCTTTCTACGCGGCGTTCATGCTGGCCCCCGCTTTCGGGGGCGCAGCCTATAGCCTGACGAATTGGAACGGGCTGAATCCCGCCTACGGCTGGGTGGGATTCGCCAACTACGCGGAGGCGCTGACGGACGATCCGGCCTTCATCCGGTCGCTCGCGTTTACGGCGAAGTTCGTGGCGTTCATGGTCGTGCTGCAAAACGCGATCGCGATCGTGCTCGCCGTATTCGTGGAAGCGATGGGGCGGAGCAAGGCGTGGTTTCGCACGATCTTTTTCATGCCGAACATGCTGAGCATGATCATCGGCGGGTTTATGTGGCTGTTTATTTTCACGAAGGTGTCGTCTTATTTGGTCGAAAAGACCGGGATGGCCTTCCTGGACCGCTCCTGGATCGGCGATCCGAGCTATTCGTTCTACGCGATCGTCATCGTGTCTCTGTGGGGCGGCGTCGGGTATTTGATGGTCATCTACATCGCGGCTTTGCAGGGCGTACCTCGGCCGCTTAAGGAAGCGGCCGCGATCGACGGGGCGGGAGCTTGGCAGACGTTCCGCCGGATTACGCTGCCGATGATCTATCCCGCGCTGACGATCGGGGTGTTCCTGACGCTGAACTCGTCGTTCAAGGCGTTCGACGCCGTGTACGCGTTGACGGGCGGCGGTCCGGGGCGGGCGACTCAGGTCGTCGCGCTGAATATTTTCGAGGAGGCGTTCGGCTTTACGAACCGGTACGGCTATGCCAGCGCCAAGGCGATGATTCTGTTCCTGATCGTCTTCGTCATCACGATCGTGCAGCTTCGGCTCATGAAGACGAGGGAGGTGGAGGCATGAGCCGCCGTTACGGGCTGGCCGGCCGCGCCGGCTCGGCGCTAATCTTCGCGTCGCTGGTCGTCGCCGCCTTGTTCACTTTGTTTCCGATCTATATGGGCGTGTTGAACGCGCTTAAGACGGAAGGCGAGATGCTAACCGACATTTTGGCTTTTCCGGCTAAGCTGCAGTTCGGCAACTTCGCCGACGCGTTCGAGAAAACCGACTATTTGCGCAGTCTGGGCAATACGGTCGTCGTCGCCGCCGTCGGGCTGACGGGCATCATCCTGTTCGCCGCGATGGCCGGCTACAAAATGTCCCGGACGCCGGGCAGGCTGAGCGGATTTCTGTTCGGACTGTTCGTGCTGTCGATGCTCATTCCTTTTCATTCGATTATGATCACGCTTGTGCGGATTTCCAAGGATTTGGCGGTGCAGGGCTCGACGGTCGGGCTCGGCTTTATCTATATCGGACTGGGCGTGTCGATGGCGATTTTCCTGTATCACGGGTTCGTGAAGTCGATTCCCCGCGAGCTGGACGAGGCGGCCGTCGTGGACGGGTGCGGGGAGCTACGGCTGTTTTTCGTCGTCGTTTTTCCGCTGCTGCTGCCGGTGACGGCGACGATCGCGATTTTGAATCTGCTGTGGATGTGGAACGACTTCCTGCTTCCCCTGCTCATGCTGACCGACTCGAAGGACTACACGCTGCTGCTCTCGACCAATATGCTGTTCGGCGAGTACAACAACGATTGGGCCGCGATTCTCGCTTCCCTCGTGCTGGCGATGCTGCCGGTCATCGCGTTGTATCTGCTGCTTCAGAAGTATATTTTGAACGGTATTGCGGACGGGGCGATTAAGAGTTAACGCTAATTGGCTTCGGGCAAGGGGCGGCAGGGAAAGAAGGCAGCTAGACGAAGGGGCGCGAATAGAGAAGGCTGAAATCGACGGATCTCGGCGGGGGGGTGTAAGGAAAGATGCAAGACGAAGAGGCGCGAGGGCTGATCTCGGGTGGACTGTAAGGGAAGGAGAAGGGGGAGAGGCATCGATGTTGGAAAAGCTGGTGCCGGCCATCCGCGAGACAGGGGCGGGCAGGCCTGGCAGGCCGGGCAGGCCTGACGGAGCAGCCGAGGTCAGCGGTTTTCTGCTGGCCGACGGACGAAGGTTGGTGAACGGAGACGGGCGGGAAGTGCTGCTGCGGGGCGTAGGCTTCGGCAGTTGGCTGCTGCCGGAAGGCTATATGTGGTCGTTTCCGGATCGAGGGGACCGGCCGAGGCGCATCGAGCGGATGATTGTCGAGCTGGTCGGCGAAGAGAAGGCGGCGGAGTTCTGGAGGCTGTACTACGACCGTTATATCGGAGAGGACGACATTCGCCGGATCGCGGAGGAGGGGTTCAACTCCGTTCGCGTGCCGATCAACGCCCGGTTTCTGATGGACGGGGATGGCCCGCTCTGGAGGGAGGATCGGTTGGCGCTGATCGACCGGGTGATCGGCTGGTGCCGAGAGCACCGGCTGTACGTCATCCTCGACTTGCACGGAGCGCCGGGCGGGCAGACCGGGACGAACATCGACGATTCGGAGTTCGACCGTCCCGACCTGTTTCTGGAGGAGCGGAACGCCGAGCTGACCGTGGAGCTTTGGGCGATGCTGGCGGCGCGGTACAAGGACGAATGGATCGTGGCGGGCTACGATCTGCTGAACGAGCCGCTGCCGGATTGGTTCGCGCAGTACAACGACCGGATCATGCCGCTGTACAAGCGGATCGTTCGCGCGATCCGCGAGGTGGATCAACGTCATATGATTATCCTCGAAGGCGCTCATTGGGCAACCGACTGGTCCATTTTCGACGAGAGGATCGACGACAACGTCATGCTCCAGTTTCATAAGTATTGGAACAACCCGGACACGGAGAGCATTCGCACGTATTTGGAGTACCGGGACAGGTGGAACGCTCCGATCTTCATGGGGGAGGGCGGCGAGAACAACAAGCTGTGGTACGCCGGGGCGTTTCGCTTGTTCGAGGACCATGGCATCTCGTGGAACTTCTGGACGTGGAAGAAGCTGGAGCGGGACAATTCCCCTTGCGCGGTAAAGCGGCCGGAGGGCTGGGATCGTCTCGTTGCGTATTTGGAGGGCGGGGAGAAGCCGTCTTCCGGGGATGCCGAGAAGACGCTGTGGACGTATTTGGACAACTTGCCGCTCGACCGCTGCGTCTACCATCGCGATGTCGTGGATGCGCTGCTGCGCAGGCCGCCCGTACGAATACCGGCGATTTTCTACGGCTTCGGGGGCGAGGGCGTCGGATACGGCATGGCTGAGAAGCGAAGCGGGGCGCTCGGCTTTCGCTCCGGCGACGGCACGGACATCCGGTTCGTCGAGAACGGCGGGCTTACCGCGCCGAACTTCCAACACGGACGAGGCGAGGACTGGCAGCCGGACGAATGGCTGTGCGTTCAACTGATGCCGGGGGATTGGCTTGCTTACGACTTCGCTGCGGTTTCATCCGGTTCGAGAAATCGGCGGGCGGAACGTGACGGGGCAGAGTTGGCGTCGGGTGATGGGAGTCTGCAGTCGGAACGTGATGGGGCTTGTTTGGCGTTCGGTGATGGGAGTTTGCAGGCGGATCGCGGCGAGGCAGCTTTAGCGTCAGATGCAGGGAGTTCGCATACCGATCCCGAAGGGGAGCCAACGGATGAACAGGGAATGCCGGCCGACTGGAACGGTGGAGAGTATTCCTTGAAGCTGCGCATGTGCGCGATCGGTGAAGAAGGCGCGCGCGGCCGCGTCGAGGTCGAGGCGGAAGGCGCTCCGGTCGGTTGGGCGGAAGCGGGGACGGACTGGGAGACCGTACAGGTTGAGCCGATTCAGGTTGCCCCCGGCGTTTGTCGCCTCGTTCTGATGGCTTCGGGCGACCGTCCGGTTCGGGTCATGTGGCTTGATATTAACGGTCTGCCAGACCGTTAACTGGTTCAAAAGCGCCGGAACGTTCTGAATAACGGTCTGCCAGACCGCTAACTGGTTCGAAAGCGCCGGAACGTTCCGAATAACGGTCTGCCAGACCGTTAACTGGTTCGAAAGCGCCGGAACGTTCCGAATAACGGTCTGTCAGACCGTTAACTGGTTCAAAAGCGCCGGAACGTTCCGAATAACGGTCTGTCAGACCGTTAACTGGTTCGAAAGAGCTGGAACGTTCCGGCAGCACAGATTCCTTTTCCCAAAATAGGGGGCATGTCCGTATCCATAGTGGACGGGACAACCCCCTATTTTTCATGAGCCGAATTTGCCTTGCGGATTGCTCTTGCCCGGCGTACAGGACAATTCCTGCCCAAAAGCCCTATTGCTTCTCCGCTTTCTACGTCAGGACGCTGCCGCCGAACAGAAAGCGGTGCTCCCACTGCGAGCCCGCGACCGATTGAACGTGTACGCCCCCGCTTGCATTGGAGTAAGTATGCAAAATTTTTCCGTTGCCGAGATAGAGCGCCACATGCGTAATCCTCTCGGTCGTTTTGTCGATTCCTCTGTAATCGGCGGCCGTCGATCCCTTGTAAGTCATGAAGAACATCAGATCGCCGCGTTTCAGTCTGTGCCAGTCCGACCTGGCGGTGCCGTGCTTCTTCACGAATGCGCCTTGATGCCGGGAATCGGCAGGAAGCAAGAGATCCGCCTTCTCCTTATAGATCCAGCGTACGAAGTCGGAGCAGTCGAACGTTTCCGTCGTGCTCCGGTTGGACCCGAACAAGTACGGCGTTCCGATATACTTCATTCCTTCCGCGATGACCCTATCGATTATAGCGGAATTCGGATTTCCGCCTTCTCCAGCGCCGTTGCTCGACTCGTCATTGCCGCCGTTTCCGCCTCCGTATTTGCTTCCGCCATTGCCGCCGTTTCCGGTCTGGCCGCTATCGACCGCGGTCCCTGTATATCCTCCCGCGAGACCGCCGCCGTTGCCCCCGACCGGACGTCTCCCCGAATTCGAATCTTCATTAGACAGAGTCGCTTTTTTCGCCAGCGCCGCCATGCTCGGAGCCGCCGCCATGGACGTTCCCGGAACGGATGCGATGCCGCCCGCCAGCAGCGCTGCCGCGCACATTGCCGATACCTGCTTTATCATCCTGTTATCTCCTCCATAAGCTGATAATAAAACGCTATCATAGGAAGAAGGGGACGGGAAACCCACAATTGTTGCCATCGGCGCGACCGCAGGTCCGATAGGGCAAGGACGCGGGACCGTAGCGAGCCTCGACCACAGTCTAGGGTCAAAAACATACGCGGGTCCGTTATGTATAAATGCGGAGAGGTTTACAATAAGGTCATGAGGTAAACGAGATGCAGAAAAGAGGTGAAGCAAGTGAGAAGAGGAAATGGATTGGCGCTTCTGTTGATCGCTTTCGGCGGTTTGATCATTCTCGGTAAATTGGGCTTCGGCTTGGGATGGCTGTTCGGACTTCTGGTTCCGATTCTGCTGATTTTGCTCGGGGTGGCCGTCTGGAATAACGGCAACAAGCTGCTCGGAGGCATTATCGCCGTCATCGGGGGATTCGTGCTGCTAGGCAAGATGAGCTTCCTGTTCGTATGGATCGCGGCGATCGCGGCGATCGTATTCGGAGTATCGATGCTGGGCCGCAACAATCGGGCAACGAGATTTTAATCTACCCAATCGACGCAGCGACTGCCGCGATCAGGAACAAGGAGGGACAAGGGAATGACCGTCATGAAAAGGGTGCGCGACATTACGGTGGCCACGTTGAACGATCGGCTGGAAAAAGCGGAGGATCCGGTAAAGGTCATCGATCAATTCCTGTGGTCGACGCATCAAGAGATTACCCAAAGCGAGGGGCTTCAGCGTCAGTATGCCGCGCATACGGACAGCTTGTACAGGCAATGGAAAGACGCCGAGCAATGGGCGGACAAACGCGAACAGCAAGCCGTCACCGCCTTGAAGGCGGGCGAGGAGAACGTCGCGAAGCTGGCGCTTCAAGATAAAGTCATTCATGAGGAAAGCGCCCAGCGCTACCGCCAGCTCTACGAGCAAAGCCGCAGCGAGCTGAACGATTTGGAGCTGCTGCTGCAGGAGCTTCGCAGCGAATACCGCTCGGTATACGATCGCCGCCAGTTTTACGTAGCCAGAATGGAATCCCTTCGCCTTCAACAAAGGCTTAACGCGAGATTCGCTCCCGGCAACGCGGATACGTCGCAGATGTTTCGCAAAATCGACGACCGCCTGACCGACATCGAGCTCGAAACCCGCAGCTTGCGTGATCTGCGCCGGATGGGGCAGGAAACGCTGCTGCATGCGGGCGAGGTCGTGAAAAATACGATCGAGCGGGAGCTTGAGGAACTGAAACGCAAACTGCAACAAGGAGGTTAACCGAATGCGCAAACTTTACCGTTCCACCCGGGACCGCAAGCTATTCGGGGTGTGCGGAGGATTGGCGGACTTTCTCGGCGTCGATGCGACGCTGCTGCGGATTCTGCTGATCGTCGTAGCCGTATTCTCCGCGGGTTCCGTCGTCCTCGTCTACATTATCGCAGGATTCGTCATTCCGAGAGAGCCTTACTACGGCGGTTTCGGACCGGGTCCCTACGATCCGGGCTACCGGGGACACGATCCGTATTACGGCTATAATCCCGGCCAAGGCCCAAGCCATGGTCCTAGCCACGGCCCCAGCCACGGTCACGGCCCTAGCTGGAACCCGGGTTCATCCGGTCATGCCGGCTACTCCTCTTCAAACGCTGCCCGCCCGGGACCGGCCGCTTCGGCATCCCAGACATCGAGCCGATCGTCTCAAGGGCTGGACGCGATGATGGAAGATATCGAGAAGAAGTCTTTGCAAAGAGAAATCGAAGAACTGAAAGCCAGAATATCAAAATTCGAGAAGGAATCGAAAGGGGAATAACACAATGGGAGTATTTCAAAGAATTAAAGACCTGACGAAAGCGTCTGTACACGATTTGCTCGACAAGCTCGAAGATCCGATCGTCATGCTGAACCAATATTTGCGCGACATGGAAATCGAAATTCACGACGCCGAGGTAACGGTAGCCAAGCAAATGGCTTCCGAGCGCCGGATGAAGCAGCGCCTGGACGAACTGGTCAGACTCGGCGTCGATCGCGAAGGCCAAGCGGAGCACGCTCTTCGCTCAGGCAACGAGACGCTTGCCCGCAAGCTGCTCGAAGAGAAGGTGCAATACAGCCAGCAGGCTTCCAGCTTGGCCGAGCTTCATGATCAAGCCAGCGGCCAAGTGTCCGAACTGACGGCCCAGCTTCACGAGATGAAGGAAGAATACTACAAGCTTCGCAACAAGCGCAACGAGCTGGCGGCCCGTTCCCAGATGGCCAAGGCCCGCAAGCAGATGGCGCAGGTCAGCACGCTTCATACGATCGAGAGCGGCGCGGCTTCCCGCGGCTTCCACCGGATGGAAGAGAAGATTCTGCAGATGGAAGCGGAGGCCGAGGTGGCCAGAATGCCGGGCATTTCCTACGGCGGTACGCCAAGCCGCATCGATCCCGAGAAGGAGTTCCGGGTCGAGCAAGAGCTTGAAGCGATCAGAAGCCGCATTCAGCCGAAGTTGGACAAAGAGTAAGCGACAAGCATTCTCCCGCGGCGCAAGATGTGCTATGATGTCGGATAGTGATGTCGCGCCCATATGGCAAGCCATAACGGTCCGAGCGCCGTTATGGCTTTCCCTGCGACATGGAGATGCAATACGGCAGGAGGTGTGACCCGACATGAAAAGAACCAGCAACGCGACCCTATTCATAGCAGCCGGAATTTACCTCGCGCTTGGCGCTTTGGCGGGTTACACGACGATTAACGCGGTCCTGCTTCTGCTGCTCGGCATCCATCGATACCAATCCGACCGTTCCAGAGTATCGGTTGTCGTCATTGCGGTCAGCACGCTTGTGTTGATCGTGACGCAGTTCGCGCTTTTCGCCGTCGTGGTGCTCGTCTCGCTCGGCATTTATTATTTCCGCGCCCGGCCTCCGGAATTCGGAACGAACGTCAGCAAGCACAGGCTGTTCGTGAACATGAGGCTGGACGAACAATCGTGGGTGCTGAACTCGATGAGCTACTGGCACGCGCTTGGAGAAATTCATATGGATATGTCGCTCGCCGTCCCGGAAGAAAAGGAGACGACGATCGTCCTTCAGGGCGTCGTCGGCAACGTGGATTTGATCGTTCCCGAGGACTACGGCTTGCAGGTGGACGCGTCGGTGCTGATGGGCCAAGCGGCATTCCGCCAAATTCAGGAGGGCGGCGTCATGCAGCGCCTGTCGTGGAAATCTCCTAATTACGAGCAATGCGAGCAGAAGTTGAAGCTTCAGTTATTTTATCTCATAGGAGATATCAAAATACGGACGGTATAATGCGTTCGCGAAGTCCGGTCTTAAGATGGGGAAGGTTTCAGAGAGACCGCAACCCCTATATCATGACGTTGTAAGGAGGGGGCGCATGGAGTCTCGTAAGGTCACCAATATGGTATGGCGCCACATGGGCGAGGCCGTGCTGTACTCCTTGGGCGTTGGCGCTCTTGTCGTGTATTTGCTGATCCGCTACGGAGTGGACGGCTCTTTCCAGTCGCTGAACAAAGCGATTTCTTTTTCGCTTACCGCGATCGGAGTGCTGACCGTCGCCGGGGCGGCTTTTGGCTTCTGGAGGAGCTATCCGGTACGCAGTCGGCTGGAGATGCTCAGGGAGTCGATGGTGACGTTGGAGAAAGGAACCCCGTCGCTTCCGCTGCCCGATCTGGGCAAAGACGAAATCGGGCGGCTCGGGGAGCAGCTCGGCAAGCTGGGACGGAAGTGGGACGAGCAGGTATCGTCACTTCAGCGCCTGTCCACCAATAATGCGGAGCTTGCAGCGCAGGCCCGTATGAGCGCCGTCGTCGAAGAACGCCAGAGGTTGGCGCGGGAGCTGCACGACGCGGTCAGCCAGCAGCTGTTCGCGATCTCGATGACGGCGACCGCGGTAGGGCGGACGATGGATCACGATTTCGAACGGGCCCGCCGGCAGGTGGAGCTGATCGAAGAGATGGCTTCCGCGGCGCAATCGGAGATGAGGGCGCTGCTGCTGCACTTGCGACCCGTTCATCTGGAAGGCAAACGCTTGGCCCAAGCGATTCCCGAGCTGGTGGAAGAGATGAGGGCGAAGGTTCCCGTCGAGATCGCCATCGACATCGAACAGGATTTGCCGTTGAACAAAGGCGTGGAAAATCATCTGTTCCGCATCGTTCAGGAGGCGCTGTCCAACACGCTTAGGCACTCGAAAGCGACGAAGATGGACATTGTGCTTCAGCGGCGCGGCGAAGCGGTGCGGCTGGGCATTCGCGATAACGGAGTCGGTTTCGACACCCAGGTGAAAAAGCAGGCTTCGTACGGGATGACGAATATGGAGGAGCGCGTAAACGAGCTGGGAGGCTCTTTGAATGTCGCGAGCGCGCCGGGCAAAGGAACGAGAATCGAAATCAGAGTGCCGTTGATGGCGGAAGGCGGTTGAGCGAATGGAGGAACAGTCGTTGGTGCGCGTGTTGTTGGTGGACGATCATGAGATGGTCAGGATCGGCCTCGCCGCCGTGCTCGGCACGGAGGAAGGCATCGAAGTCGTCGGAGAGGCCGGCAACGGAATGGACGGGCTTCGTCTGGCGCGGGAATATTCTCCCGACGTCGTGCTGATGGATCTCGTCATGGAAGGAATGGACGGGATCGAGACGACCCGGCGGATTATGGAAGAAATGCCGGAATGCCGGGTGATCGTGCTGACCAGCTTCCTGGACGACGAGAAGATGTACCCGGTTATCGAGGCGGGCGCGTTCAGCTATCTGCTTAAAACTTCGCGCGCCTCCGAGATCGCGGATGCGATCCGCGCGGCGGCGCGCGGCCAATCGGTGCTCGAATCCCAGGTGGCTTCCAAAATGATGAATCGCTTCCGCCGGCCGCAGCAGACGGCCGCCCAGCCTCACGAGGATTTGACGGAGCGCGAGATGGAAGTTCTGAAGCTGATCGCGCTGGGCAAGTCGAACCAGGAAATCGCCGACGATCTGTTCATCGGAATCAAGACGGTCAAATACCATCTGACGAATCTGTTCGGCAAGCTCGGCGTCGAGGATCGCACGCAGGCGGCTATCTATGCGCACCGGAACGGGCTGGCGGACTAAATCGGCCAGACCGCTTTCACGCGTCCCAAGGAGATGACCGATTTGGAAGAGCTGATCTCCATCGGCGGTTCCAGCCCCATTCTTCCCCAATAGACCGGCTCCGTAGCTTCCGGTTCCTCCAGCTCCGAAGCGCTGATTTCGGCCTGAATCCTGGATTTGCGACCCTTTCTAACGGGCCGGGCCGTTCTCTCCCCGTTGAGCACGAGCGTCGAAGCTCCGCACGAGGTCAAGATTCCCGTATGCCGGGCGTCGTCGTAAGTGATGACGCAAACGGGGCGGCCGAACAGCGGCCTGAGCGAGTATTCGTCTACCTCATGATCGTCTTCGAACATGGTACGCCAACCTCCTGGGTGATCGTTTGATGCATAGTATTCCTTACGTGACAGACGTGTACGGGCGATTACCTATGCAGGTGGAAAAGACCGTTAAAAACGTAGCGTTGTCCCCCTAATTGTGCTACACTACAATTCATGAGATTTGACGAAATCGGCTCATCCAATCCTGCCTAAGAAAGATGAGGATCATGACGGACAACAAACTCGATACGGTTTCCGCTCCCGCAGCGGTCTATTTCATTTTCGGAGCCACGGGCGATCTTGCCCGCCGCAAGCTGTTCCCGGCGTTATACAGCTTATACCGCGAAGGCAAGCTCGGAGAGCGGTTCGCCGTCGTCGGACTGGCGCGCAGGCCGCGCACGAACGAGCAATTCCGCGACGACGTCTATTCGTCCATCGGAGAGTTTTGCCGGTACAAGCCCGGGGAGAACGAGGTTTGGAGCGCGTTTTCCGATCACTTTACATACTTGTCCCTGGATACGGGGAACGTCGCCGCGTTTCAACAATTGAAGGAGCACACGGAGCGGCTGGAAGCCGATTACGGCATCGCCGGCAACCGTCTGTTCTATTTGGCGCTCGCGCCGGAACTGTTCGGCAGCGTCTCGCGCAATTTGCGGGACGGCGGCATGCTGGATAGCGCTGGCTGGCACAGGCTCGTCATCGAGAAGCCGTTCGGCTACGACTATCCGTCCGCGGAGAAGCTTAACGAGGAAATCCGTCAGGTGTTCCGCGAGGACGAAGTCTTTCGGATCGATCATTATCTGGGCAAGGAAATGGTTCAGAACATCGAGGTCATCCGATTCGCGAACGCCTTTTTCGAGCCTTTGTGGAACAAAAACCATATCGCCAACGTGCAGATCACGCTGTCGGAGACCGTCGGCGTCGAGGACCGCGGGGCCTATTACAACAAATCGGGCGCCCTTCGGGACATGGTGCAGAACCATATGCTTCAGATGCTGACGATGATCGCGATGGAGCCGCCGGCCCGCCTGGATCCGGAGAGCATTCGCGACGAGAAGGTGAAGGTGCTCCGCTCCGTCAGAAGGTACGCCTCCGAAGAAGAAGTGCGCGACAACATCGTGCGCGGGCAATATTCGAGCGGTTCTCTCAAGGGCAAAGAGCTGAAAGGCTACCGCGAAGAGGATAACGTCGATCCGGAATCGGTAACGGAGACGTTCTTCGCGGCCAAGCTGTTCGTAGAGAACTTCCGTTGGGCGGGCGTTCCTTTCTACGTGCGTACGGGCAAGCGGCTTCCGGTCAAATCGACGGAGATCGTCGTCGAGTTCAAGAACGTGCCGGGCAACGTCCTGTTCGCCAGAAAGCAGGAGCTTCAGCCGAACCTGCTCGTCATTCGCGTGAATCCGATGGAAGGCATCTACTTCCGGGTCAACGCCAAGACGCCGGGCAACGGATTGAAAATCCAGCCGGTTGCGATGGAGTTCTGCCAGAGCTGCCAGGTCGGCATCAATACGCCGGAAGCCTACGAGCGCCTGCTGTTCGACGCGGCTCGCGGCGAAGGCACGTACTTCACCCGTTGGGACGAATTGGCGGCCGCCTGGAAGATCGTCGATCCGATCGCCGCGGCTTGGAAAGATTACGAAATTGCGCCCGACCTGTATCCGGCCGGCTCTTGGGGACCGGAGAGGGCGGAGCGTCTGCTGAGCGAGGACGGCTGCCACTGGTGGCCCGTTAACGGACAGGACGAAGACAATGTCGTATGGGTGTCCAACACGGATAAATAAACGGCGGGGAGGGGAAAACCATGCCCCGAATATACGATATCAGCATGACGATCGAAGAGAGCATGCAAGTATGGAATAGTTACGAGGCGAAAAAGCCCCGTATCGAGAACGTGCAAAATCACGATCAGGGCCAGCCCCATGAAAGCCTGTTGTCGTTGAACGTGCATACGGGAACGCACGTGGACGCGCCCCTGCACATGCTGGCGGGCGGCGAGACGATCGAGACGATTTCGCTCGAGCGGCTGGTCGGTCCGGCGCGCGTGCTCGATCTCACGCATGCGAAGGATTGCATTACGAAGGAAGATTTGGAGCCGTTCGCGATCCTGAAGGGCGAACGGCTGCTGTTGAAGACGTCCAGCTCCTACAGCGAAGAGTTTCTGAAGGACTTCGTGTTCCTGCGTGAAGACGGAGCCCGCTATTTGGCCGACATCGGCGTCGGCCTGGTAGCGACCGACGGGCTCGGCATCGAGCGCGATCAAGCGGAATATCCGACGCATCGCACGCTGATGCGGAGCGACGTCATCATCGTCGAGGGCCTGCGCCTGAAGGACGTGCCGGCGGGCAACTACACGCTCGTCGTCGCGCCTCTGAAAATGACGGGCATCGAAGCGGCACCGGCCCGCGCGCTCTTGATCGGCGATTAAAGGATAATCTGCTATATGGGGTCTTGTTCAGAAAAAGCTGCTCGGAATCCGGGCGCTATTACGGGCGCTATGCCCCTCTTTCACTCAACCCTTTTGTCGATATCCCATCTGCTCAGTTAGCCGATGGTAAGCTTGAGCATGAAAAAGCGGGAAGATGGATGAACGTGACACATGATCCTGACACAACAGTGAAAACAAGAAGGAGCCGGCAGGGAGTTCCGGCACATCCTCTGAGCCAATGGGATATCGGCAAAAGCGGAAATTTTCTGCAAAAGGTATCACCGAGCTTTAACATGTGACGCCGACCGGTTCGGTTCATTTCATTTGTTCGTTAATAGTGCCGTCGTAGAAAAAAAGAGCGGGTTATCATTTTCGATAACCTGCTCTTTTCTTGTTATTTGGCCCTGACGCCTTAACTTAATGACTTTGTCCGTTAGCGATCAGCTTTTTTCTTTGAAGTGCGCCCGGCATGGGCGAACGTTTACATATTTAATCAGCAGTCAAAAAGTAAATATCCAAATGCGTCCGTAACGGAGGCTACATACAATCCAAGTCCTGATAGTACGACACTTAAGATAACCATTGCTAATGGCGATTTTGACAATCAAGCTTCGGTTATCGAAATCGGCCTCGAATTTGCATTGGGTCAAGCTGTAAACGATCTATTTACCGCCAACAACACCGGGCGAAGGCACGCCGCCGCCGGATAGAGGCACGAAACCGCCTGGGGGCGTCCTTCCAAAGACGAGTGAGGGTAGCAATGCTATATTATATTTCAGGAGTCGCGCTCATTATTGCTGCTATGTTTATGGAAAGAAGAAATACCATTAGAAAAGGATAAGACGTACTTTCAGAAAAGGACGGAAGGGGGGAGCTTGCATTACTTGGCACTTTTGCGAAATAAATTAATGGGAACGGTTGCATTCAATTTCGCTCCGTACTATAATGGGGGATGTCGGGTGTATAGGAGGTGGCGGCGAGATGCCCAGAAAGGTTACGATATTGGACGTAGCCCAAGCTTCGAATGTAACCAAATCAACGGTGTCCCGGGTCATTAACGATTCCCCTCTTGTCAACGAGAAGACGAAACAACGGGTATGGAAGGCGATTAAAGAGCTGGGCTATACGCCAAACCGTACGGCTCGTTCGCTGGCGTTGGGTAAAAATCACGTCATTGGCATGGTCGTATCCGAACAACAAATTAGCGACGTTGTGCTCAATCCTTTTTTTCCAACCGTCTTGAAAGGGATTACAACGGTTGCCAATCGGGAAGGCTACAATATTCTGCTGCTCAGTCTGAGCGGACAGGATGCCAGGTCGTACACGGAAGTCGTTCAGCGTCATACTGTGGATGGTTTTCTGATATTGGGCGGTCCGCTTGATGTGAACCTTGGCCGCGATTTGGACAAGATGAAAGTCCCTTACGTTTTTCTGGGCAAGCACGATCCGGAGGCGGAGCACAGCTTTGTAAGCACCGACAACGAGGAAGGCGGCTACTTGGCGGGCAAGCATCTCATCGATTTGGGGCACCGCGAGATTCGCCTGCTGGTCGGAGAAGTCAAGGGAACGGTGCTGGCGCATAACATTGAGCGAATTGCAGGCTTCAAAAGGGCGTTCCGGGATTCCGGCATTCCGTTCGAAGAACGATTTGTAGCGAAAATGCCGACAGACATGGATAGCAGCTACTATTTCATGAAAAGCTACCTGGATAAAGAGAAACCCAGCGGTCTGATCCTGTCGAACGAAGTGACCTCGATGTCCTGCCTCAATTTGCTAATGGATGAAGGGATTTCTGTGCCGGAAGAACTGTCGCTCATTTCCTTTGGCGATTCCCAGTTTTTCCGGAATACGCGACCCAGCTTGACGACAGTCAGTCAAAGCGTCGAATGGCTGGGGAGAACGGCGATGGAGATGCTGTTAAAGCGGGTCACGGGTGAAGTATGGCTCCCGAGCAAAATTATCAGGAAGCCGGAAATTATATTAAGAGGCAGCACAAAAAAATGCGACTAATACGCATTTTTTTAAGCGGAAAATTGGCACCGTTCCCATTAAAACGCTTACAAAATATTGTCAATTCATGAATAAAACCATTTATATAAAGGTTTATGCGAAATTTATTGATATACAACCGGTTTAATTGAGAGGGGGAGTAGGATGGAGAAATGAATAGCCTCGAAGTCAAAGACGGACTATAATTCACAAAATTATGGAGGGGATTGCATGAAAACAGGTATGAAATGGATGGCGACAATGCTTTGCGTATTTTTGATCTTGGCAGGCTGCTCCAAAACGGCAACACCCCCGGCAGGTACGAATACGAATTCCGCAAGCGGCGGGCAGCCGGGCGATTCGGGCACAGAAAAAACCGAAATCACTATTCTTTCCTGGAAATTCGATCCGGAAAGCGAACTGTGGAAAAAGATTGTGAGCGCCTTCAATGAAAAACATCCCAATATTACGGTTCATGCCGTAAATGCCCCTACATCCGAGATCGACCAGAAAATAACGTCGATGGTAGCCGGACATCAACCTCTCGACGTCGTGTTTACGGACTCGACCCGCAATCTGTCGTTTTCCTCCAAAGGATTACTCGAAGATTTGGGGCCTTATTTGGAAAAATCAGATATCCAGCTTGAGAGCGATTACTATATAAAAAGCTTGTCCGATCATATGTACAAAGGAAAATTGCATGGACTTCCCATTTTGAATATGTCTTATTTCGTTTTCTTTAATAAAGATTTGTTCGACGCGGCGAATGTGCCTTATCCGACCAACGATTGGACCATTGAAGAGTTCCGCGAAATCGCGCTGAAGCTAACCGATCGGGACAAAAACCAGTATGGCTACAACCTGCGCCCTTGGGTAGGAACCCACTTTCTGGCCTGGGCGTATGCGATGGGCGGGGAATACTTTTCCGAAGACGGTTCCAAAGCGCTTGTCACGAGCCCGGGTACCGTTGCGGCGATGCAATTCCTGAAAGACCTCGTATACGAAGACAAATCGGCTCCGGCCCCGACGGCGCAGTCCGCTTCGCAAGCCGGCGGCGTAGCGTTCGAGTCCGGCAACCTGGCGATGAACTGGTCCGGTTCATGGGATATTGCCGGCACCGAGAAAACGCCTTCCAAATGGGCGTTCAACTGGGGCGTAGTCATGCCGCCAAAAGGTGAAAACGGTTCCTATCCGATCGTCATCTCCAACGCGTGGGGCATCTACTCCGGCTCCAAAAATAAAGATGCCGCATGGGAGTTCATCGACTGGTGGATGAGCGACGACGGTCAGATGGTATTGGCCGAAAACGGAGAATTCCCCAGCAAAAAAAGCATTGCGCAGGAATACGCGTTTACGCATCTGGACGAGGAAATGCGCGACATCGTCTTCAAGACGGCCGAACTGGGCGTCTCCCGTCCAACGCAATTCCCGGCTATGCCGCGCAGTGAAACCGTGTTCGGCTCCAGAATGGAGGAAGTGTTGTCGAGCAAAAACTCCGACGTTAACGCCATTATGGAGAAAGCAAACGACGAACTGAATCAGTTGATCAAGGATATCGAGGCCGGCAAGTAAAGCCGGCGCAGCACGCCGCAAGCGAGCCTGACCCAAATACATGAATGATGCAGGCGGATAAACAGGAACAGGTTACGCTCCTCTTCCATCCGCCTGCCCAAAGGGGCGACAAGCGATGAAACGTTCACAACGCTCCCGGCGCGAAGAGCTTACCGGCTGGCTTATGGCGTCGCCGTGGATTATCGGCTTTCTGTTTTTGACATTGGGAGCGATGTCTTTCTCCCTTGGCATGAGCTTTACCGATTACGACTTTTTCAACAAGCCCAGCTTTGTCGGTCTGGAGCATTACAAGCAAATGCTGTTCGAAGACAGATTGGTATGGCATTCCATTAAAATTACGACGCTTTACGCGTTATTCAGCGTACCGCTTACGCTGGTGCTCGGCCTGATGCTTGCCGTGCTGCTCAATCAGAAGCTGAAAGGCATATCCGTGTTCCGGACCGTCTACTACTTTCCGTCGGTTCTGCCGGAGATTGCAACGATCTTCTTATGGATTCTGGTGTTCGATCCCAGCTTCGGCTTATTCAACTCGATCCTGAAATGGTTCAGCATTTCGGGGCCGAACTGGCTTGGCAGCATGGAATGGGCGCTTCCGTCCTTTGTCATCATGAGCCTGTGGGGCGTTGGCGGCGGCATGCTGATTTACTTGGCGGGCTTGCAAGGGATTCCTACCGAGCTTTATGAGGCGGCCAAGGTGGATGGCTCGAACCGCATGACGACCTTTTTCAAAATTACGCTGCCGATGCTGTCCCCGGTCATATTCTTCAACCTGGTTATGGGCATTATCGGGGCTTTGCAAGTTTTTAATCAAGCGTACATTATGACCAGCGGCGGACCGGCCAGATCCACCTACTTTTTTATGCTCCACATCTTCTATACGTCGTTCCAAGAATACCGCATGGCCTATGCCAGCGCGTTGTCCTGGCTTTTGTTCTTGTACATCGGCCTGCTGACCTTTATCGTATTCCGATTTGGAGAAAAGAAAGTATTTTACGGCTAGGAAGGGGTGAACCGATTGCGGACACATGCTGGCAAAGCGACAAGCATGAAAAAAAACAATTTCGTCATCAACGCTCTATTGTACGCGCTGCTCACGGCCGGCGGACTGGTGATCATGATTCCGTTCGTCTGGATGCTGAGCACCTCGTTGAAAATTCCAAGCCAGGTATTTGCATGGCCGATCGAATGGATCCCCAATCCGATCAAATTCAGCAACTATGCCGAAGCCATGTCGATGCGTCCGTTCGGCTTGTACTACTACAATACGTTCTTAATCACCGGTCTGGCCGTAGTGGGGCAAGTGTTCTCATCCTCCATCGTCGGCTATTCGCTGGCGCGTCTGCGCTGGCGCGGGAGCAATGTCGTATTCGCGCTCATTATGAGCACGCTGATGCTTCCGGAAATCGTCAGAATGATTCCCACCTTCGTTATCTTCAGTAAAATCGGGTGGGTCAACACGTTTATTCCGCTCATCCTGCCTCACTTTTTTGCAGGGGCGTTTAATGTGTTTTTGTTCCGTCAGTTTTTTCGCAACCTGCCCAAGGATTTGGACGAATCGGCAACGGTGGACGGGGCGTCTCTGTTCGGCATCTACTGGCGGATTATCTTGCCGCAGTCCAAGCCGGTGATCGGCATCGTCGCCATCAACACCTTCCGTTATAGCTGGAACGACTTTTTGCACCCGCTGATTTATTTGAACGACACCAAGCTGTGGACAATTACGCTCGGCCTCAGAGCCTTCCAGCAAGAGTTCAATGTGGACTGGAACTTGCTGATGGCAGCCAGTGCCACGTCTATGATTCCGATTATCGTATTGTTCATCATTGCTCAGAAGTATTTTATCCAAGGCATCGTGTTTACAGGCGTGAAAGGATGATATCGATATGCTGCAAGAAGCGATCTACCATGTTCCGAAAGACCAGTATTGCTATTCGCTGGACTCGGAAACGATTCGTGTCACGATCCGAGTAAAACGCCGGGACATTGACGGCGGGGAAGTCGTATTCCAGGATCGGTATTCCCATGAACAAAAACCGGTGCCTGCGCCGGAATCGGTTGTCCCCTTGAGGTTTGCCGGCAATGACCGGATGTACGACTACTGGTATGCGGACTTGCGGCTTGAGGTGCGACGTCCCAAATATGTGTTTCATTTGCGGTCGGGCAGCGGCGAGAGGTGGTACAGCGAATGCGGGTTGACGGACGGCAAACCGGATAACAAATGGTTCGAGTTCCCGTATATTGCGGCGGCGGATACGATTCGCCATCCCGAATGGTTTGAACAAGCGATTTTTTATCAGATCGGCGTAGATCGTTTTTGGAACGGAGATAAGGAAAACGACCCGTCCGGCGTGCTGCCGTGGGGAGAACCGCCAACGATGACCACCTTCTTCGGCGGGGATTTGGACGGCATTGTGGAGAAGCTCGATTATTTGACCGAACTCGGCATCAATGCCCTGTACCTGAATCCGATCTTCCAGGCTCCGTCGACGTTCAAATACGATACGGCGGATTATTATCAGATCGATCCTCATTTTGGCGGCAATGCAGCGTTTGACCGGCTCCTCGCCGCCTGCCATGGCAGAGGAATACGGGTCGTGCTCGACGCGGTGTTCAATCATGCGGGGCTTCTGTTTGCGCCCTTCCGCAATGTGATTGAGCACGGTCCCAAGTCCGCCTATTACGACTGGTTCCAGATTCGCCGGTGGCCGCTGGTGCTGGAAGAACCGAATCAGAGCTATCATACCTTTTCCCATACGGCGCGCATGCCGAAGCTGCGCCATGACAATCCCGAGGTGCGCAAATATTTGCTGGATGTTGCGGCCTACTGGACCCGAAAAGGAATCGACGGCTGGCGCCTCGACGTGGCTAACGAAATCGACCATGCGTTTTGGCGGCAGTTCCGGCAAGTGGTGCGCGATATTAATCCCGAGGCGTTTATTCTCGGCGAAGTTTGGCTCGACGGAACAACCTGGCTGCAGGGCGACCAGTTTGATTCCATTACCAACTATATGTTCCGGGAGGCTGTGCTCGACTTTTTTGCCTACGGGAAGATCGGCGTGGAACAACTGGACGAGCAATTGTTTTCCGCTCGCATTCGCTATCAGGATCAGACCAACCGCGTCATGTTTAATCTGATTGGCAGCCATGACGTGCCGCGCATTCTGGAAATTTGCGGCGGTTCCGTGCAGCGGGTCAAGCTGGCGACGGCGTTTATGTTTGCTTATCCCGGCATTCCGATGATTTATTACGGGGACGAGGTGGGCATGAAGGGAGGTGATTTTGTACAGGCAAGGCGCTGCATGGTATGGGAGAAGGAACGGCAAAACCTTGAATTGCTGGAGTTGTATCGGAGCTGCACGCGCTGGAGGAAGCAATATCGGCCGCTCGTGCAGGGGGAGTTCCGCAAGCTGTATGCGGACGAGACGGATGCGGTGTACGGATTTGCCCGGGAATGGGAAGGAGAGGCGGTATGGGCCTTTTTCCACAATGCTGCCGGTGAGGCTGCGGTTCGCGTCCGGGCGCCGGAAGGCGCAATATTCGTCAATATCGCAAGCGGCGAATCGTTAACGGCGGCGAACGGGAGTCTTGAAGTGAAGCTCGGCGAGTATGGATTCATACTGCTTTATACACAAACCTCTGGAGGGAACTAATCATGACAACGGTAGAAATGAAAGACACTCAGCTTTACGACAAAATTTTTGGATGCATCGCGGCTTCCAACATCGGATCGTCGATGGGAGCGATGGTGGAAACGTGGAGCCCCGAAAAAATCAAAGAGAAATACGGGGTACTGGATAAATTGGAAAGCTACAGTCATTACAAGGCCTATCAGCGCAAACCGGGCACAACGGAAGACGGCATTGAACGTCAACGCTTGATGGTATCGGCCATTCATGAGAAGAACGGCCGGATCACGGCGGAAGATTTGAAGCAAATCTGGCTGCGCGATATTAATCCGAACAATTTTAATGTACAGATGGAGCCTTGCGATGAAATTTTATATAAATTGGCCGCGGCGGGACTTCCGGCCGGATACATCGGCAATTATTCCGATTATATGGGCATCGTATCGTTCGCGAGATCGTGTCATCCGATCGGCCTGATCAATGCGTGCAATCCGTACCAGGCGTTTACGGATACGTGGGAGGTCGGCCGTCTGTATCAACCGCTTCATGCTTACGGTCTGGACTGGGCGACGGTAACGTCGGCAGGCATTGCCGAAGCGATGCGCCCGACGGCAACGGTAGACTCGGTTGTCGACGCCGCGCTGCGTTACGTATCCCAACCGGTGCGCGACGAGCTGGAGAGAGCGTTGGAGGCTTCGCAAAACAAAACCAGCATCGAGGAATTGATGCCTTGGTTCTACGAGCACTACAACGGAGTAGGTACGCCGTACTGCTTCAGCATGGGCAACGAAATTGTTACGAAGGCGCTTTGCCTGTTCTATGTGGCCAAAGGCGACCCCGAACAATTAATTATCGGAGCGGTCAACTTCGGCCGGGATACAGACTGTCTTGCGGCCGTGTCCTCCGGTCTTGGCGGCGCTCTGCGCGGAGCTTCGACCTTGCGCAAAGAATGGATCGAGACCGTTGACGATGCGATGACGACCAATCCGTATACGGTTTCCCGCCGTTCGCTGGCCGAAATGTCCGAAGTCATTTATCAAGGCGTGTTAAACGAACGTCAAAAAACGATTGCGCACGCGAAGGAAGTTGCTTCGCTGATCGTTTAGGCCGTTTGCGTCCGGGAATAGTTCGACGGCTGCCGCCATGCCATGCCGCAAGACGGACGGCGGCAGCCGTTTTTCAGTTGCGGCAAGGAGGGAGCGAGGGATCATGCTTGTAGCCGTTGGAAGCGATCATGCCGGTTTTCCGCTAAAAACGCATGTGCTTGAGGCGCTTGCGGAATCGGGGGTCGAGGTGAATGACTTGGGCAGTTACTCTCCCGAGCCGGTTGATTTTCCCGATATCGCCAGACTGGTATGCGACGCCGTAAGAAGCGGCAAGGCGGATCGGGGCATTATGATATGCGGAACCGGGGTGGGCGCGGCGATCGCCGCCAATAAAATTCCGGGCATAAGGGCGGCGGTCGGCCACGATATCTACAGTGCGGCGCAGTGCGTCGAGCATGACGATGTCAACGTATTGTGCATCGGAGCCCAGGTGATCGGGCCTACCGTTGCAGCGGCGTACGTAGCTGCGTTTTTGACGGCGGAATTCAGTACGGAGACCCATTTTCGCCGAAGGGTGGAAAAACTGCGCCAGCTCGAGAAAACGGCCGCTCTGGAATGGCTGGCGGCAGAAGACGGCCGGAACTAGCGCTGGGCCGGCGTTGGATACTTCAAGAGTAACAGAGAGTCGATAGGGGAGAGGAGAAGCACAACAATGACTACGAAACAAGTGCTTGGGTTTATCGGTTTAGGCGCTATGGGATTGCCTATGGCGGAACGCTTGTCGGAAAACGGGTTTCGCATTCATACGACGGTACACAGCAACGGCGCTCCGGCGGAGGCGCTTGCGGCCAAAGGCGCGGTTATTCATCCGACGGCGGCCGACGTGTTTGCCAATTGCGCTTGGGTCGTTACCATTTTGCCCGCGGACGAACAGCTTGAGGAAGTCGTACTGTCCGAAGACGTGCTTCGCCATGTGCATGAAAAAACGGTATTGCTGGAAATGACGTCCGGTTCGCCGAAAGCGATCCGGAAAGTAGCCGAAACATTTGCGGCCAGAGGCGGCAGAGTGCTGGACGCTCCGGTCAGCGGAGGGACGATCGGCGCGACCAACGGCACTCTGACGGTTATGGCGGGCGGCGAGCATGCCTTGCTCGGTTTCTTGAAACCGGTGCTGCGCCAAATCGCGGCGAAAGTCATTTTTACGGGCGAGATCGGTTCCGGCAAAGCGGTTAAGGCGATTAATCAAATGCTTGCGGCCGTTCATATGACGGCGGCGTCCGAGGCGATCGCGCTTGCGGACAAGCTGGGAATCGACCGTGCCGTTTTACAGCAGGTCGTCAGCGGGAGCTCGGGCAATTCCTGGATTTTTGCGAATAAAAGCGATGCGGTTTACGACCGTGCGTTCGAGCCGGGCTTTAAGCTGCGGTTGATGAAGAAGGATGTGGACATCGCGCTTGACGCCGCCGGAAAGCTGCAACTGCCGCTGGCATCGGCTGCAGGGCAACTGTTCGAGTCCGCGCTTGCCCAGGACGGGGAGCTTGACTTTGCCGCGATCAGCAAGCACATCGGCGTCAAATCCAAACACGCGTAAAGGCTGCAGAACGGGAGGGGCTGGAATGCCGCAACAGGGATTTCGTGTTTATACGAAGCGGGCTATGCCTTCGGCCGAATTGATTGAACGATTCCGTAAGGTTGTCACCCCTCATATTAGCGATAATATGAGCAGACTGCACGCCGTTGCCGCCGGCTTGCGCCCCTTTCACCGGGAGGGGCGTTTGCTGGGGGCCGCGTTGACGGTCAAGACGAGGCCGGGAGACAACTTGCTTGTACACAAAGCGATCGATATGGCTCTGCCGGGCGATGTTATCGTTGTAGACGCGGGCGGCGACGTCACCAATTCGATTGTCGGCGAGATTATGCTTCGGCTTGCCGAAAGCAAAGGGATTGCCGGTTTTATTATCGACGGCGCAATCCGCGACACGGCTGCGTTCTCCGCCGGAGATTTTCCGGTATATGCGCGCGGCGTCACGCATCGCGGTCCCTATAAGGACGGTCCGGGAGAGATCAACGTCCCCATCTCGGCAGGGGGCATGCTGATCAAGCCGGGCGACATTGTCGTCGGCGACGAGGACGGGCTGGCCGTCGTGCCGCTGGAAGATGCGGAGGCGCTGCTGCAATTGATTGAAGCGCAGCAAATTCGCGAAGAAAAAATGCTGCGGGAAGCGGCGAGCGGAGAGGCCGATAGATCGTGGGTCGATGAAACGCTGCGGCTAAAAGGATGTGAAGTCATTGACGGCAAATATGACTTTTCGCGATGAACAATTGCGCCGGTTCGGCAGCGAGGTGCTGGTGCGCGCCGGCGTGCCGGAGGCCGGCGCGAGGATTGTAGCCGAAACGCTGGTCGATGCGGATTTGCACGGCGTCGACTCTCACGGCGTCGTACGGCTCGATATTTATTTGAAGCGGCTCGAAGGCGGCATGATCGATGCCGCAGCGGCGCCGGCAGTCCTTCGGGATCATGCGCCGGTGCTGCTTATAGACGGAAATAACAATTTTGGCGCGGTGGCCGGCCATTTTGCGCTAGAGCAAGTCCTGGATTCCGCCAGGCGGCATGGCTGCGGAATTGCGGGCATTCGTCATTCCAATCATTTTGGCACATGCGCTTATTATGCCCGGAAAGCGATCGATGAAGGCTTGATTCTGATTGCGCTATCCAACGCTTCGCAGACGATGCCGCCTTCGGGCGGCTTGAGGCCGTTCCTTGGCACAAACCCGCTGTGCGTCGGCATTCCTGCGGGCAAGCGTCTGCCCTTTGTGCTGGACATGGCGACCAGCGTGGTGGCGCGCGGCAAAATCATTGTCGCCGCCGAGAAGAAGGAGCCGATTCCGGCCGGATGGGCGATTGACAAGGAGGGCCGGCCGACTACGGACGCGCAGGCTGCGCTCGCAGGCTCGGTGCTGCCGTTAGGCGGTCCGAAGGGATACGCCATCGCCATGTTTATCGATATTTTATGCGGCGTGCTGACCGGAGCCGGTTATGGCGACAAGGTGCATAACATGTATGAGGACTGGGTGAATCCGCAAAATGTCGGCCATCTGTTTATTGCGCTCGATGTGGAACGGTTTATGCCGCGGGCGGAGTTTCGGAACCGAATGGATCAATATATCGATGCGCTGAAAGCGGAGCCGAAGGCGCCGGGCGTTGCGGAAATCTTCGTTCCGGGCGAGCTTGAGCATCGGACGTTTGAGCGCCGCAAGCGCGACGGGATCGTATTGCCCGCCAGCGTCGCTGCCGCGCTTCGCGGTTGGGGAAAGAAATACGGCGTTGAATTGGACGGACATGCGTCCGCCTGAAAACGACGCCATGGGGACGGAGGAGACGGATATGAACGAAAGTACGAGCCTTTTTCAATATGAATTGCCTACGGCCATCGAATTCGGCAACGGCGCCGTGCGGGGCTTGCCCGGACATATCGACAGACTGGGCGGCGGCAAAGCGCTGATTGTGACCGATCCCGGCGTTCTGAAGGCCGGCGTTGCCGACAAGGTAACGGCTGAGCTGGTGCGCGGGGGGCTTGAATACGAGCTGTTCTCGGATGTGGAGTCCGACCCCGACATTCAATCGGTAGCGGAAGGCGTACGACGGGCCGAAGAGGGAGGATGCGATATTGTTGTCGGCATCGGGGGCGGCAGCGCGCTGGATACGGCAAAGGCGGTAGCGCTGATGCTTGGCAACGAAGGCTCGATCAAGGATTATGTCGGCATCCATCAGGTGCCGCGCAAAGGCGCGCCCGTCATTGCGATTCCGACAACCGCCGGAACGGGCAGCGAAATTACCATTTGGTCGGTATTGTCGGACAAGGTTAACAATGTCAAGCTTAGCGTGGGCAGTCCTTACAATTGCCCCGATCTTGCTTTGTGCGATCCGGAGCTGACTTTGTCGCTGCCGCCTTCGGTGACGGCTGCAACGGGAATGGATGCGCTGGTGCATGCGCTGGAGTCCTATGTCAATAAAGCGACGCAACCGATCTCGGAGGGAATGTCGCTGCAGGCGATGCGGCTGATCGCGCGCAGTCTGCGCAATGCCGTGCTGCGCGGCAACGATCTGGGCGCCAGGTACGATATGCTGCTTGGCAGCTTGCTTGCCGCCATGGCGTTCAACGCGACCAGACTCGGGCTTGCCCATGCTTTGGCGCTTCCGCTCGGAGCGAGATTCCATATTCCTCACGGACTGGTTAATGCGATCTTGCTGCCGGAAGTGATGGATTACAATTTGCCGGCCCATATCGGCAAGTTCAAGGAGATTGCCCTAATCTTCGGAGTGGAGGCCGGAGGCAGAAGCGACCGCGAGATTGCCGAAGCCGGCGTCGAGGCGATCCGCCAACTTATGCGCGATATTGGAATTACCCAAACGTTGACCGATTTCGGCGTTACGGAAGAAGAGCTGCCCGTTATTGCCGAGGAATCGCTTCTGTCCGGCAATGTGGCGGTTAATCCTCGGCTGGCGCGCGCGGTCGATCTGATGGACATCTGCCGTCGGGCGATGCGTCAATAGGAGCAATCGCACGGGAGGAGCGAGAATATGAAGCCGAATATATTTGTGACCCGCCCGCTGCCGGGTAATCATTTGGAACGACTTGCTCAAATCGCGGACGTGAACGTGCATGAAGGCGGCGACCCGTCTCCGGCCGAACTGGAGCGGGGCATTGCGGAAGCGGACGGCGTGATCACGATGCTGGTCAATCCGATGGGACGGGATATGCTGAGCAAAGGGAAGAAGCTGAAAATTGTCGCCAACTATGCGGTAGGCTACGACAATATCGATGTGGCGGCCGCCACCGAGCTTGGCATATGGGTGGCCCATACGCCCGATGTGTTGACGGAAGCTACGGCGGATATGGCCTGGGCGCTGCTGTTGGCCGTCTCGCGCCGTATTGCGGAAGGCGATCGCCTGGTTCGCGAGGGGAAATTCGACGGTTGGAAACCGGATTTGCTGCTGGGGCATCAAGTTTACGGCAAAACGCTCGGCATTATCGGGATGGGACGCATCGGTCAGGCTGCGGCTCGGCGTGCCGCCGGTTTCGGCATGAGGGTGCTGTATAGCGGACGCCGTCCGCTGGATCCCGTTCTCGCGAATGAACTGAGGGCGGAGTATGTAAAGCTCGAGCGCTTGCTGCGCGAGTCCGATTACGTCAGCCTCCACGCTCCGTTCTCCGAGGCCAATCGCCACCTGATCGGAGCCGAGCAACTCCGGATCATGAAGTCGGACGCCATTCTGATCAATACGGCCAGAGGACCGCTGGTTGACGAGCGGGCGCTGGCCGACGCGCTTAAGCAGCGTACAATAGCCGGAGCGGGACTGGACGTATTTGAGCGGGAGCCGCTGGTAGAGCCGTTATTGGTGCAATGCGGCAATGCGGTTCTGGCGCCGCATACGGGCAGCGCTACCCGGGAGACGCGCGGCGAAATGGCGGGCTTGTGCGTCGATGCGGTAATTGCCGCGCTGCAAGGCGAAATCCCCCGCACGGCGCTTAATCCGGAAGCCGGAGCGTCCGGACGCAAATCATGGCAGAAGGGGATGAACTTATGACCATTGCAGATATGAACGATTGGTTGGCCCGCAACACGGGCCAAACGTACGGCAATTTCATCGACGGCGAATGGAAGACGAGCGTCTCGGGCGAGGTGTCGGCCATTTACAATGCTGCCGATCGGGGGCAACTGCTTGGATATTTCCAGCAATCGAAGGCGGAGGACGTATGGGCGGCTATAGAAGCCGCGCATCGCACGTTTGCGATTTGGTCGACAACCTCGCCTTCTGAGCGCTCCGCCGTGCTGCTTCGTTTTGCCGATCTGCTGGAAGCCAACCGCGAGGAATTGGCGTATCGGTTGTCGGCGGAGCAAGGCAAGGTGCTGGCCGAGTCGCTCGGCGAGGTAGGACGAGCAGCCAAAGAAGCCCGCTTTGCGGCGGGGGAAGGTTTGCGGATGGGCGGCGAGGCGCTTCCGGCCGACAGCGGTATCGGGTACCACACTATTGAACGGCAGCCGATTGGCGTTGTGGCGGCGATTGCGCCCTGGAATTTTCCGGTTGTTACGCCCGTTCGCAAGATTGCGCCTGCGCTTGCTTATGGCTGTACGGTTGTGTACAAGCCGGCATCGGCTACGCCTTGGACATCGGCGAAGTTGATGGATCTGTTCCGGGAGGCGGGCGTTCCGGACGGAGCGGTCAACATGGTAAGCGGGGCGGGCGGCGCCGTGGGCAATGCGCTTGTGGGTCATCCGCTTGTGAAAGGCATTACCTTTACGGGTTCCACGGGTCTTGGCATCGGCATTCAGTTGAAAGCCGCCGAGCGCCTGGCGCGCACGCAACTTGAGCTGGGCGGAAAAAACGCTGCTGTCGTGCTTGATTACAGCAATGTCCATTATGTTGCCAAGCAGATTTCGGCTGCGGCGTTTGCTTGCAGCGGCCAGCGTTGTACGGCGATCAGCAGAGTGGTCGTACTGCAAGAGCATGTTGAAGAATTGACGACGGCGCTCAAGCGCCAAATGGAGCAGCTTGCCATCGGTCCGGCATGGGACAAATCGGTTGCGGTCGGTCCGCTGGTCAATCAGGCTCATCTGGATTCCGTACAAAGGCAATTGCGTGCCGCGCTGGAGGAAGGAGCCGAACTGCTGTATGGCGGAGAAGTGCTGACGGAGGGCGCGTATGCGTCCGGAGCTTATATGCGTCCCGCCTTGCTTGTCGGCGTTCTGCCGGGAATGAAGGCGGCGCAGGAAGAAATATTCGGGCCTGTGCTTTCGGTGCTGTTGGCCGCCAACGAAGACGAGGCGCTGCAGATTGCCAATGGAACCGTGTATGGGTTGGCTTCATGCGTGTTTACCGAACGGATTGCAACTGCGCGGCGTTTTGCCGCCGAACTGGAAAGCGGTATGGTGCATATCAATACGGGTACGGCCAGCGAGGCGCATATTCCGTTTGGCGGCGTCAAAATGTCCGGGTTCGGCGCCTACTCGATCGGGAGCAGCAACCGGGAGTTTTTTACCGAAAGCAAGGTAGTTTACTATTAAATCGTGATAATGCCGTTTTGGCGGCGGGGCTGTCCGGAAAGTCAGTGGAAACTGGCTTATGGAGGCCCCGTTTTTTTCTACGACCGACCATTCCGTTATAACAACTTTCGTTGTGAGGCAAATGTTGATTGAAGTGGGAGCAGTCTTTAGTAGGATGGTCTCCAATCCGATCAAGACTGTCGCCACTTTTTTAATTGATAATGATTATCAATATCTATATACTAAGCATAAAAGCGCTTGTCACCGGGAAAGCCGCTATTATCATTCATTTGCGGAGGAAAATTCATGTTTCAGAAGAAGGCTAAAAGCAAGCGTTCATCTCCCGTTACGAAACTGATGCCTTATCTGCGGCGCAAAAAAGCGCCGATGATCGGATCGATGCTGCTGTCCGTGCTGGCGTCGTTGCTGGGGCTTATTCCCTATGTCGTCGTGTATCTGCTATGCGTTCGCATTTTGGATGGGACGGGGGATTCGGCCGTTTACTCGCAATTGGCTCTAGCTGCGTTGGGCGCGGTCGTCGCGAAGGGGCTGTGCATGCTGCTGTCGACCAATCTCGCCCATAGAGCCGCCTACGATATCATTTACGAAGTTAGACTCGATCTGGCGGATAAGCTGACGAAGCTTCCGCTCGGGTATTTCGACCGCCACGATATCGGCAGCGTCAAGCAAACGATGAACGAGGATGCCGAGCAGCTCGAAGAGGGCGTCGCTCATCTTATTCCCGACATGACGTCCGCGATCGCCATTCCTGTGCTGACCTTTATTCTCATGCTGGCGCTGGACTGGAGATTGGCGCTGGCCTCCTTTGCTTTCATTCCGATTTTGAGCGCCGCGTTCTCCTATGCGAACAGCAAGATCAAGCCGCTCGCTCCGCTGTTCGCGGAGTTTAACGCCTTGGTCAGCTCGGCTCTGCTGCGGTATGTGTACGGAATGAAGGTGATCCGCGCGTTCTCCCGGTCGGAATCGGCCTATGCCGAATTCAGCCGCGTCATTCGTCAATCGGCCGAGCTGGGCGAACGCGCCGACGAGCAGAGCGTCGCCGGGAAGTCGCTGGCGGCCGGCCTGTCGCAGATGCCGCTGCTGGTCGTCGTGCCGGTCGGCATCGCGTTGTACGCGGCCGGGCAGATTGCGCTGCCGCTGTTTATTTTGTTCGTTCTGCTGACGATCGGAATCGGCAATACGCTGCTGAAGACGTTCCGGACGAGCGGACAGATTTCCTTCCGTCTGGCCGGCGTCACCCGCAGGGTGACCGCGCTGCTGGAGCAGCCGGAGCTGTCGCGCCCCGAGCGGCCGAAGCGGCCGCAAGGAACGGACATCGTCTTCGATCGCGTGAGCTTCACCTATGACGACAAGAGGGAAGCGCTGAAGGACGTTTCCTTCACGGTGCGGGAAGGGACCTTCACCGCGCTGGTCGGCCCGTCGGGAGCCGGCAAAACGACGATCGCCCGGCTGTTGCCCCGTTTCTGGGACGTGGCGGAAGGCTCCGTCTCCATCGGCGGCGTCGACATCCGCGAGATGGACGCCGAGGCGTTGATGCAAATGATCTCGTACGTGTTTCAAGACGTGTATTTGTTCCAAGGCACCATTATGGACAACATTCGCATGGGAAGGCCGGACGCGACCGACGAGGAAGTGATCGAGGCGGCGCGGCGGGCGAGGTGCCACGATTTTATCGCCGCGCTTCCCGATGGCTACGACACCGTGGTAGGCGAAGGCGGCGGCAAGCTGAGCGGCGGACAGCGGCAGCGCATCAGCATCGTCAGGGCGTTTCTTAAACAGGCGCCGATTCTGGTGCTGGACGAAGCGACGGCTCTCATCGATCCGGAGAACGAGGCGCGTATCCAGGATGCGATCAACGAGCTGGTAAACCCGGCCAACGGCAAGCCGAAAACGGTGCTGATGATCGCTCATCGTCTGCATACGGTCGTTCATGCCGATCAGATCGTCGTCGTCGAGGACGGACGCGCGGCCGCCAGCGGCACGCACGAGCAGCTTCTCGCTTCCAATGAGGGCTATCGCAAGCAGTGGGAGGCTTATACGCAGCTTCCCGAGGACGACGCCCTGTTCGCCTCGGGGCTGGCGGCTTCCGGCGAGACGGGTGCCGCGCCGTCGACCGGCGCGGACAACCGCCCCGCTGCGGGTGTAGAGGAATCCGACCGGAAGGACGAGGATTTGTATCCGCAGCTCGGCAACCTGCCGCTACTGCAAAAGTCGTTCGTTCTCGCCGAAGACGAACGGGACCGCAAGCGGCTCCGCAAAGCGTATTGGCGCACGCTGCTGGAAAGCCCGTTTATCGGCCTTGCGCCGATCCTGGTCGCGCTGGCGGTCGCCGGCATGTCGGCGGACGATATCGGCAATGCCTGGCTGTACGCGGGAGCGATGGGCCTTGGCTTCCTGATTCAGGGCATTCTGTATTACCGCTCGAACAAGGTGATGTTTCCGTTTTATTCGAAGCTGGCCTCCAACGTTCGACTCTATTTGGGCAAACGGCTGAAAGACTTGCCGCTAGGCTTCTTCGTCGGACGCGAAACCGCGACTTTGGAGATGCGGATCAAGCAGGACGCGATGATGGCGGGTTTTCTCCCGACATTGGTTACGATTCTCGTCAAGGGGACGATCGCTCCGCTAGTGACGCTGGCGGCGCTGCTATGGATCGATTGGCCGCTTGCGCTGGTCGCTGCGACGGGGATTCCGCTCAGCCTGCTCGTCACCTTGCTGGCCGACCGCCGGCTTCATAGAGTTATGAACCGGCTGCGGGTGGCGCGCGACAACGCCAACGGCCGCATCGTCGATTTCATTCGCGGCATTTCGGTCGTTCGCGCCTTTGGGCTGGCTCGCAGCTCGCTGATCGGATATAAGGACACGATGGACGAATACCGGCGCAGCAGCGTCGCGATCAACAACAGCCTGTCGCCTTTCTCCGCGCTGAACGGCATCGTGTTCGAGCTTGGATTCGTCGCCGTCGTCGTCGTAGGCGGCTACCGCTATACGAGCGGCTCGCTCGACGGCCTGAGCTTCATTTGCTTTATGATGCTGGCGGCCGTTCTGTACGAGCCGCTGCCGATGATCGATTATATGGCCGGCAGACGCACGATGCATGCGACCGTGCGCAACTTGAACGAAATCGTCCTCGAGGAGGATCTGTCCCAGCCGAAGGCGGGGGAGGAACGGCTGCCGCAAGGGCACGAGATCGAGCTGCGCGGCGTAAGCTTCGGCTACGACAGCGGCAGGCCGGTGCTGAAGGGCGTCGATCTGACCATCCCGGCCAAAGGCGTGACGGCGCTCGTCGGCCCTTCCGGAGGCGGCAAAACGACAACGCTGAATCTGATCGCCAGGTTCTGGGACGCGGAGGAAGGAAGCATATCGATCGGCGGAACCGACGTGCGGGAGATGAGGCACGATACGCTGATGTCGCGGGTGTCGTTCGTTTTCCAGGATGTGTACCTGTTTCCCGACAGCATTCTCGCCAACATCAAATACGGCAATCCCGAGGCGACGACGGAGCAGGTCGTCGCCGCGGCCAAGGCGGCGCGCTGCCACGACTTCATTATGGAGCTGCCGGACGGCTACGATACGCTCATCAGCGAAGGGGGCGGCACGCTGTCTGGCGGTCAGAGGCAGCGAATCAGCATCGCCAGGGCGATTCTGAAGGACGCTCCGATCGTTCTTCTGGACGAAGCGACGGCCAGCGTCGATCCGGAGAACGAGCGTCACATTCGCGAGGCGCTGCAGGCGTTGGCCGCCGACAAGACTGTCGTGATGGTCGCCCACCGCTTGCATACGATTCGGCAGGCCGATCTGATCGCGGTGATGCAGGACGGGCAAGTGGTGCAGACCGGCAAGCACGAGGAGCTGCTCGCCGAGAACGGGCTTTACCGTACGTTCTGGGAGGAGCGCATCCGGGCCGAGAGCTGGCAAATCCAGCATTAAAGGAAGATGAGCCCGATTTTTACGTCGGGTTCATTTTTTTGTTGTTTAACGTAACAGTGTTATGTTACGATAACTGCGGAGGGATCAAGATGGAGCGTGAACTCATTTCCAAGAAAGAGCTGCTCGACGAGAAGGGCATCTCCTATGGACAATTGTATCGCTGGAAGAGAAAACAGCTCATTCCGGAAGAATGGTTTATTCGAAAGTCCACCTTTACGGGGCAAGAGACGTTTTTTCCGCGTGATCTTATTCTAGCGCGCATCGATAAAATCATGAACATGAAAGAGGACTTGTCCCTGGATGAGCTGGCCGACAAGCTGTCTCCGGCGTTGCCGGATTACGAGCTGCGCAAAGCCGATTTGATCAAACGGAACATTGTTTCATCGATTGTGCTGCAGCGCTTCGCTGCTGAGGACGATGACGCTCTTGTCTATACGTTCGACAAGCTGCTGTATTTTTACATCGTCGACAAGCTGCTTCAAGCGGGGGAGATGAGCATGGAGGAGGGGGAGCGGCTGCTGGAGACGCTGAGGGAGCATTTTCCGAAGTTTTCCGGCAAAGCCTGCGATCTGGTGTTTACGCGCAAGATGGGCGTATCGTCGTTCGCGCTGCTGTCCGCCCCGTCCGAATTGTATTTCGAGAGCGGCGTGAAGGTCGTCGCGCGGGTTTCCATGACGGAATGCATCGAGCGGTTAAAAGGAAAATGGATATAGGAGGAAAGCGTATGAATCAGGCTATTCACGCGGATTTAGTCATTAACGGAGTGAGCACGGCAAGCGGGGGGCGGTACGGCAGGGTGAAAATCGACGGCGTCGGAACGGTAGAGGGCGATCTGGCCTGCGGCGATTTCGATTGCAACGGGATGACCAAAATTCGGGGATCGTTAATCGCCGATTCGGTGGATGCGGACGGAATGTTTAAGGTTGACGGATCCATGTCGGCCGGAAGCTCGATCGTTGACGGGCATATGAGGGTGAAGGGCTCGTTAAAGGCGGACAGCTTCGCGATCAACGGGCTGCTCCGGGTAAGCGGGGATTGCGAGATCGAACGGATGCGCATGGAAGGGGCGTTCGACGTAAACGGTATGATCAACGCGGGAAGCCTGAACGTTCTGCTGCACGGGCGGGGCAAAGCGAAGGAAATCGGAGGAGAAACGATCGAGGTCAAGAGGAAAGCAAGAGGTCCGCTTAACAAGCTGCTGACTTGGTTTATCCCGAAGTTCGCCCCCGAGCTGAAAACGGAATCGATCGAAGGAGACGACATCGATCTGGAATATACCGAGGCTGACGTCGTGAGGGGCAACCGGGTCGTCATCGGCAAAGGCTGCGCGATCGATCTGGTGGAGTATCGTACGGAGCTGAAGGTGCACCCCGGCGCGAAGATCGGAAAGGAGGCGAAGGTCGGTGGCTGAACAGGTCAGGAGAGATATTCGCATGGTCGGAGAGGTAAGCTCCGCGGGCGGCTTTTATCGTCATGTCAGGCTTACCGGAGAAGGAACGTTCTCGGGCGACGTCGATTGCGCGAAGCTGACGCAAATCGGCGAACTGGAGATCGGAGGCGGCCTAAGAGCGGGAGAGGTGAAAATCACCGGGGAGTGCGACGTTCGGGGCCGGCTCGACGCGGGAGCGGTGAGCGGCAGGGGCGAGTTGACGGCTCAAGCGGGCTTGCGCGCCGAAAGGGTCAAGTTCACCGGCAATATCGAGACCGCGGGAGACTGCGAGGCAGGCACTTTCGCAGTAGAGGGCGCTTTCGCCGTGGCCGGGCTCCTGAGCGCCGATACGGTCGACATCCGGATGTTCGGTCCGTGCTCGGCGAAAGAAATCGGAGGCTCGAAAATAATCGCGAGAAGAAGCCGGACGAAGAAGCTTCTCGGTTTGCTCAAGGAAGACGGAAGCTGCGTTCTGACCGCGGAGCAGATCGAAGGCGATTATGTGGAGCTGGAGCATACGGAGGCGGAGGTCGTCAGCGGCAATCGCGTCGAGATCGGTCCGGGATGCCGGATCGGACGGGTCGAATACCGGAGCGGGCTGGATATTCACAAGAGCGCGGTCGTGAACGAGGTCGTGAAACGCTAATCGACGCCGGATTAGGCTGTATCGTTCCGGGATCGACCGCTGCGGCAACAATTCCGGAGGAGAGGCTGTTCCATAAGCCAACCAAGCTGCTCTGAAAGATAATCGATGAACAAGGTGCAAGGGGTATGAACCTCCTTCCGATGCTATACGCTCCTGAAACCAGCTAATGTTTGTCAAGCTTTTTGACTTGGTTTGAGCAGATACTCCTGATATACTCTTATCTAGGTAAGACAAATAACCTTCATGGGCATGAAGGTTATGGAAAAATTTGGTT
>JAEZZE010000099.1 GCA_023418755.1 Bacillota bacterium
CTTGTCCTTTTCAGGTTCTTTTTAACGATGCGGCAGGATTCACTTCATGTTACGGCCTATCGATTTGCTCGCACCCTTTGAGGCACTTTGTCACGGGGCTTCAACCTTAGGATCTCTCCACCAGTTACCCGTCAGCTACGAGGCGACTTGGCTCTTACCTCGACCGGACTTCCACCGGCTAGTTGTGCCTAGCTTGGCTAGGCGCGCTGTCGTTAAGAAAAACCGTCAGGGATAAGCCCTGACGGTCCTTTGAGTTTGGAGGAAATATGAGACTTTATATTCGTACCCGTGCACCCTGAAATTCTGTATCCCCCAAAGCGGGATTACCCCCTTTTGAGACATTGCTCGGCCACGATCAGGTCATAGAGCTCCGACAGCTTGTTCACCGTAATGGTCGGAACGATAGGCGGGCTGACCGGCATCGCGTAATCCGAATGCCGGATCCATACCGACTTTATGCCCGCCTTATCGGCGCCTGCGATGTCGGTGATCAGGTTGTCTCCAACCATGATGCACTCGGCTGGGGAGACGCCGCTCCATTTCATTGCCAGCTCGTACAGCCAACCGTGCGGTTTGCCGATGCAAATGATCTCAACCGCCGCAGTTCCCACGACCGCTTCGACGGCCGCGAGCAGCGCCCCCGTCTCCGGGATGAGCTTTCCTCCCTCGCCGGGATGAGAGGTGTCAGGATTGGTGCTGACAATCCGGGCTCCCTTCAGAACCTCGTTGACGATCTGCTGCAGCCGTTCGTAATCAAATTCGGTATCCCTTCCGATGACGACCGTATCCGCCAGCGTCGCTTCCTCCCAGGCCAGCACGCGATGGTCATGCTCCGCCAGAGCGAAGCTCAGGCTCTCGCTGCCCGCGACCTTCACGGATACGGAACCGTACCGCTCCGCCAGATAGACGGCGATTGCTTCCGTCGCGCTCACGATCAGCTCTTCGCCGAGCTCCAGACCCATATCGGTTAGCTTTCCACGAATTTCGGCTGCGCTCTCCCGCGAATTGTTCGTGATGAAGCCGAAACGAAGGCCGGACTCCCGCAACAAGCGGAGCAGGTCGTTGGCCCGATCGGCCAACGTTCGGCCGAAGTAGATGCAGCCATCCAAGTCGAAAAACAAAACGCGGGTATCATTTCCGAATAACCGGTTCATCGGCAAGCTCCATTCATTCTATCTTTATCCGTCCGCTCCGCCTCTTGTATATTTCCACAAGCCTACGACGTCATCCAGTTTGATCACCTGAAAATGAGGCGCGCCTTCATGAATACGGACCCACAAAATGTGATTAATATCGCCGAGCCCGGAGCGGATGGTGCTTCCGCCGGTTTTGCCCATTTGAATATATTCGCGGCCGTTCTTCTCCCTTACGTCTAAATGGTGCAAATGTCCGGCGACGAACGTATACTTCCGACCGACAAGCAGCGATTCCAGACGTTCGAAATCCGCATACGTTTTTTTCCACGCCGGCTGGTGCATGACGACGAATGTCCATAACGCGTCTTCATTCTCCCGGAGCACATCCGCAAAGAAATCGATTTGAGCTTCATCGATTCTGGCGTTGATCGGAGAATCGTCGGTCGTCGGGAACGTCCAGCCGATTTTGTCGTAATAAGCTTTCATCCGTTCCGGATCGTTTCTGATTTCTGCGTAACACCGAGGATTCTTGCGATGCAAGCGATTCATCTCCTGCAGCTCGCGCAGTACTTCTTGGGGACCGTACTCATCTTCCCGCGTCTCTGTGTTGACGAAGAGAAACAATATGCCTCGAATCCGCACGGCATAATATTCGAACCCTTTGCGTTCCCGCCAGACTTGGGCCATCGCTCTCGTATTATAATCGTGATTGCCGAGCGCCTGAAAGAAGGGAATGCCCAGATCTTCGATCAGCGCGTCGACTTCATCCCATTCCTCATGGGCTTCCGCTTCGTCCGTCCAGCTTCCTTCGACCAAATCTCCGACGGAGACGACGAACTCGGGCTGCAATTGCTTCGTGATTGCCAGCGCCCGCTCAAAGATACCGTCCACGGACCCGCCCGTGCGGTCGCCGAAAATAACGAAGCTGAAATCTTCTTCCTGCGGCGCCGGAAGTCCGTTGAGCCACGGTGTTTTGTCCGTTTGGAACTTTTTCTGGTCGATGTATGTTTTGACGATCGGGAGTCGGTTTGCGGAATTGTCCATTTTTCATTTCCTCCGTATCATGATTTGTTAAGCGCATTGGCCAGCTCCGCCGCGTCCTTCATCGCTTGAGGGGCATTCTTCTGCTTCTGCAGTACCGCTTGAACCTGATCCGAAATGATTTTCTGCAATTTAGTACCGCCTGGGAAATTGAACCAGGGCACAAGCTGTTCGATCTGTTCGTATGTCGCATTGGCCGCGGGATTGTCCTTCAAAAATTGCGCCATTTCGGGGTCGTTTAGAGCGCTCTTGCGCGCCACCATATAGCCGGTCGACTTGGCCACCTGAACGGATCGTTTGGTATCGGTCATAAACTTGATAAAATCCCAGGACGCTTCCTGCTTGGCTTCGTCCGTGGAGAAAATCATCAGGTTATATCCCCCCGCGGCTACGGAACGTTTGCCGTCCTGGGTCGGATAAGGCGCAGCGCGCAAATCGAACCCGCCGCCGTATGAACGTATAAGTTCCAATGTCGCACCGGAACTGACAAGCATGGAAACATTGCCTTTGCCCATCGATTCGAACGATTGCATCTGCTCCAGCATGGGCATCGATTTGTCCACGTTGATCAGATCGGAAACAAACTGAACCGCTTTGACGCTCTCCGGCGAATCCAATCCGACTGACTTGCCGTCCGCCGCCATCATCGATCCGCCGAACGTCTGCATCAACGCTTGATACTGCCAGGAATCATCGGCAGCGACAAAGAAGCCGTAGCGGTTTTCCTTCGTCAGCTTTTTGGCGTATTCGCGCACCTCGTCCCACGTTTTCGGTGGCACGTCGGGGTCCAGACCGGCTTCGCGGAATTGATCCGCATTGTAGAACAGGACCGGGGAGCTGATGCCGCCGGGAATGCCGATCTGCTTGCCTTCGCTCGTCTTGCCCAGATTGAGCATATTAGGAAAAAAATCGTCGGTGTCGAACTTATCTTTCTCCATAAGCGGTTCGAGCGGCACGGCGTGCACCTTCTCGTCGGCAAACTTCGTATAGAGCAGTCCCATCTGAACGACGTCCGGCAGCTTCTTGGCTGCGGCCTGCACCTGCAGCTTCTCGACGATGCCGTCGTAGTAGTTCTGCACGACGACCGCTTTCACTTTCACTTTAGTCTGCGAACCGTTGTATTCTTCAATCTGCTCGCTCGTCAATTGGTTGCCTCCGTACCAGAACTCGATTTCGACAGGCTCAGCCGCAGCGCTACTCGCCGGCGCCGTTTCAGCCGCCAACTCCCTTTGGTTGGCGACATTCTTCGCGTTCCCGCAGCCGGCAAAGATCAGAGCGCACGAGAGAATCAGGACGATCGCTTGCATGCCTTTAATTTGCTTATTCATGTTCATGAACACCTCTATTGGATTATTTGTCGTTCAGTCCGTACGTCTTTTAAAACCTTCCACACCTTCTATGCCTTGCAGAGGGATCACAGTGAAGATCGGCGTACCATCCTTTACGCTCACCCATACGATAGAGAAGGGGCTGCCCTTTCCTTCGAAATTTCCCTCCTCTGTGGAGGGTTTGGCGGCGTATTGTCGCTCCGCGTGCGGATTATGGGCGCCTGTGCTGCCCATCTGGATATGCTGAATGCCTTCGATTTCCATCACCTCCATGTAATGGAGGTGTCCTGCAACCGCCGTGTATTTTCTGCCCTGCAGCAAGCTCATCAATCGTACGTACGACGGAACGTTCGTTTTCCAGCCCGGCTGATGCATGAAAACATAAGACCATCGGACATCTTCGTTCTGCTCGAGCACTTCCCGGAAAAACTCGATCTGTTCGTCGTCGATGTCCGGGGCGCCAGCCGTCTCTCGATACGGCCAATCGCTGATGTGCTCAAGCTTAAGCCACTGCTCCATAAAATGTCGCGTCAGTTCTTCGAATCGTTCCGGTTCCAACCGGATGGATCGGACGAATCGCCTCCAATCGCCGTAATCTTCGGCCGGGAACGTGTCCGAGGCTTCCGTGTTCACGACGAGAAACAAGCTGTCATGATAGCGAAAGGCGTAATACTCGCAGCCTTTGCGCTCCCGCCACACGTCGCGCATCAGTTCGAACCCGCCGTAGTCGTGGTTACCAACTGTCTGATAAAGAGGCAGCGATAACCGTTCAACCAGCGCGTCGACTTCATCCCATTCCTCGTGCGCTTCCTCCGCGTTCTCGCAGCATCCTTCGATCAAATCCCCAACGGATACGACGAAGTCGGGCCGCAGCGCCTGCAGCACATCCATCGCTTTCTCGAAAACGCCGGGTGTGGCGATTCCCGTTCGGTCCCCGATGATCGCGAATGTGAAATCCTTGTCCGTTCCGGTCGGAAGCCCGCCGGTCAACGGAATTTTACTGCTGTGCGGAAGCTTGTCATTGACTATCATTCTGGCAACCATCGTTCTATCTCCTTTGCTTAATAAGTGTTTGCTCGGTTGGGCCCATCCTTGACTTAGCCTTTCAATCCACTCTGGGCAAAACCTTCGATAATGTACTTTTGCGCCGCAAGATACAGCAACATGACGGGTAGCATCGACAAAGCGGCAACAGCCATTGTTGCGCTCCAATCTTTGTTTGTCTCACCCTGGAAATACTGGAAGGCGAGCGGCAGCGGCATCCGCTCCGGGTCCGTCAGGACAAGCAGCGGCCAATTGAATTCGTTAAAGTTCTGCAGGAACAAAATGACGGCCAGTGTCCAGAGGATCGTTCCCGATAGACGGACATACACGTGCCACAGGAGCCGAACCGGTCCGCAGCCGTCGATCTCAGCCGCCTCCCCTAGCTCTTTGGGCAACGTCAAGAACGATTGCCGCAGCAGGAAGATCGTAAAGCCGTTCGCCAAATGCGGGACGATGACGCCGGCAAACGTATTAAGCATGTTCATTTCGCTTACGATCAAATAGGTCGGAACCATCGTTACCTGTACCGGAATCATCATCGTCATCAATACGAACAGAAACAGAATGTCTCTTCCCGGGAACCGATAGTAAGCGAACGCGAACGCTGCGCCGATTCCGACCAGCATTTGTCCTAACGACTGCAAGATTCCGATCTGCAAGCTGTTGGACAACCAACGAAAGAACGGAATCGTCGTTATCGCCTGCCGATATCCGTACCAGTCCAACTGTCCGAACGAGAACCAATGTCCCGAGAGCGCATCATCCGGCCCGCGAAGTGAAATGGAGATCATCCAAATGACAGGGATGAGCACAATCATCGTAAAAACAGCTAGCAACACGTGTTTAACGGCTTCCTCTGCGTGTCGCCAAGCGGGTGTCATTGCTTCTTCGCCTCCCCAGTTTCCTTTATTGGTAATGAACCGCACTGCGCGATATTCGCAATTGTACGACGGTAATGGAGATCACCAGAACGAACAGCACCATCGAAATCGCGGCAGCCTTGCCGATATCGAAATACTGGAACGCTTCCTGGTATACCTCATAAACCAATATGTTGGTTGAATTGTTCGGCCCTCCTTTCGTCATGATCGAGATGAGCGCGAACGACTGGAACGAGCCAATGATGCCCATGATGAAAATAAACATAGTGACTGGCGACAATAAGGGCAGCGTTATGCTGAGCAACTTACGGACGCGGCTCGCCCCGTCGATCGATGCCGCTTCATAGAGTCCCCGGTCGATCGCTTTGAGCCCGGAAATGAACAGCAGCATTTCATAACCGAAGCTTTTCCAGACGCCGACAATCGCTACCGCCCACAGAGCCGAACCGGATTGGTTAAGCCAATTCGGCCCACTGATGCCAACACTCCTCAACAACTCGTTCACCAGGCCGTAATCCGGATGGTACATAAAGCTCCAGATGATGGCGATGACAGCAATCGAAGAGACAACCGGGAGATAAAGGATGAAGCGATAGAAGGCTCTGCCGCGAAGCAGACTTTCCAGCACCAAGGCAAGCGCGAGGCCAATCGCCATCGATGCGGGCATCGTCATGAGCATGTAGTAGAACGTGTTCTTAAGCGACTGCCAGAACACCTCGTCCTGAAACAAGCGGACGAAATTGTCCAATCCGACGAACTGCTTGTCCGGATTGATCATGTCCCACTGCTGAAAGCTCAGGACAAAAGTGAACAAGAACGGATAGGCGAAAAATATGGCGTAGAGAATCAGCGCCGGTGTCAAGAACAATAATGGGACGAACAACAATTTTTTGCGTCTACCAATTGTGAGCCTTCTCATCGTTTGCTCCTCCAAGCCATAATAAAAGCTCTGAACAACAATGCATACGAACCCTAAGGCCGTATGATTGTTATTCAGAGCTTACACTTTGTCATCACTCTAAACAAAAATCGATGCTTCATATGAAGTTGATTGTCACGCTATATCTGTAATGATAGAGCATGATTGTTATCGAATTATCAAATGAAACGTAGAATTTCATTAATCTTCTGTCAGTAAATCGTCAAAGGTCAGGTTCCACAGCGATTGGCTGCTGACCGACAAAGAGGTGGCTCCAGCTGCAAGAGCCGCTGCTGCTTCGACCGGCGTCTGTATCAAGCCGCTCGCGACGATCGGTGTATGCTCCAGCTCGCTCGCGAACGCTCGGATTATTTTATCGACGACGCCCGGCATCAGTTCGACCCCATCGGGCTCCACCTGACGGCAAAGCTTCAAGCCATTCTCTATCGCTCCCGAATCGATCAGAAAAAGATGTAAGATGCCATACAGGCCGATCCGCTTCGCCTCTTTAATGAGATGGCCTCTCGGAGTGACGATGCCGTCCGCCCCGGCGTACTCCGCGATCCACTCGACGCTTTCACGATCCGTGCTCGATAAACCCCGTATGAGATCGATATGGACGAAGGCGCCTTTGCCGGCTTCCTTGGCCGCATTAACGCAGCGAACGATTTCCTTCACCGTCCCTCCCATGAAGAACAGATGATCGACGGTGCTGGCAAGCGCGGCATCCAAATCCTCCATTTTCCGAACGGCCGCTATGATCGGATTCCTTCCAATGTGATGAAGCAGGGACATGTTACGCACCACCTTCAGCTATTACTAATAGCCAATCTAATCCATTGATGTCAACGAAGGAAGAGTCTTTTGTTATGAGGGCGTTAAATTCGGTCATAGGCCGGCGAACAAGAACAAGACCCTTTATTCTATCGGCTGGCGACCACAAGAAAAATCGTACAATAGAGTGTGCCCTTCTTATACGATCGGGTGATTGCCGTATTCAGAGGTGAATTACGCCGTGTTCGATTGCCATCGCAACCGCCTGGGACCGGGAATCGACGCCGAATTTGTTGTAAATGTTGGTCAAATGGGCCTTTACGGTGCGCTCGGAAATGCCCAGATCGAAGGCGATCTCCTTGCTCCGGTATCCGCGCGCCGCCGCCTGCAACACGAGCTGCTCCTTATCCGACAAAGCAGGGAGTTCGCGCTTTGAGGCGGGCGCCGGAGACGCCGGCTCCTGCCGGAAGCCAAACACCTTCGAAGCCACTTCCGGCTGCAACAGCGTCTCCCCCCGCAGCGCGGACGCCAGCGTATGAAACAGTTTTTCGCGGCTGGCATCCTTGAGTAGGTAACCTTTCGCTCCGAAGGCCAAACCCTGCACCATATAATCGTCTTCATTGTAGGTGGTCAGAATAATAACGGGAATGTCGATCGCTTTCTCCCGCAGCCGCTTCATCGTTTCGAGCCCGTTCATGACCGGCATGTTCAAATCGAGCAAAATGATATCCGGCTGCAATTGCTCCGCGAGACGGAGCGCGATTTCCCCGTTTTCCGCTTCGCCCGCGACCCGGTACTCTTCGTTCGTTTCGATGATGAGCTTCAGGCCTTCCCTCACCAACAGGTGATCGTCAACGATCAGAATTTGTTTCGTCATTCGTTCCCTCCTTGTTTACCTGGAACCTTGACCTCGATCGTCGTTCCTTCTCCAGGCCCGCTGCGGATGTCCACTTCTCCGCCCAGCAACCTGACTCGTTCTCGGATGCCTACAAGACCGTAATGCCCTGAACGGTGGCCGATCGTACCGGTATTGAAGCCGATTCCGTCATCCTGGACGACAAGACGCAGGATTTCGGTTCGAGGATCTTGTTCGATAGATAAACGGATGTACTTCGCCTCTGCATGTTTGACGGCATTTGCAATGCACTCGCCAACAATGTGAATGCAATGCTCCGTGACGAAGCCGGACAACGGCAATGACCGAGTAGCCTCCATGGTTACGGAAACGGGCGTATCGGCCGTAAGCTTGTCCGCCGTTTCGCGGACAAGCTGGACGAAGTCGGCATCTTCGGTCCCCCTGTTCTGTCGCAAATCGTCGATGACCAGCCTAGCGTCCGAAAGCGTCGTTCTTGCACGTTGCATCGCTTTTTTGATAATATCCTGCGCGCGATCCGGATTGGCTTTGTCCAGATACGCATCCGCAGCCTCCAATTGCATCAGCAAGCCCGCGAGTCCCTGCGCCAACGTATCGTGCAAATCTCGTGCCATCCGCTGCCGCTCGTTTGCGAGTGTCAGTTCCTCCACTTTCCGGTGGGTCCTCTCTAACTCGTAAAGAAAGCTCTGCGTACGAAGACGAGCGCGAACTTGGCGGAAAAATAGCAAGCCGTACGAAACCACGATGACATTTAACAGAATAAAGATGGGAACGATCAAAGCAAAATCGTGGGACCAGTCCATGACGGCAAGTGCTATCAACATCAGGGAATAACAACCAATCGAAATGAAAACGATTTTACTTTTTTCATTAAAGACGCCGATACTTTGGCCGATCAGCACGGGATACAAGCCGATCAGCACTACCGGAGAGCCATTCGGAATAAAATAAGACGCCGCGTAGACAAGCAATCCCTGAACGAGAAAATAGAACCACGCTCGCTTGATAACTAGGGACGGAGAATGCCAGAACAACGAAGCGTGCAAAATGATAAATCCTGTGAAAAACAACAAGTCGATCCCGTTAAAAGCACCACCGATCAGTTGCAAAGTCAGAGAGGCTCCGTAAATCAGAACGACCCAAATCAGGATTGGAATCCGAGAATCTGAAATGTTTCTGTTTTCATCAACAGGCTGTAGCGGGTCTGGCTGTTCTTCAGGTCTCATGCGCAGCATCACTCCTGTTCATCCTCATTATATCCCATTCGAGCAAATGCAACATAAGTCAGGTTTCGAGGATGGTCAGTTTCTCTATCAAAATATTCACGGTGTATAATGGAATACCGGATATCGCCAGTACCGCTTCGAGAACCTTGTGCCTCTGAGCAGCGCAAACACGCGAATGATGCTACCATACGCAATAACTAGGTGAAGGTTAATCACGATACCAGTAACCAAGCCCTGAGGCTCCGGTTCTGTTGGCAAAGGGAGGGCGAATTTTTTATGCCCCAAACGTTGAAGGCCTACAGTTTGGATGCGGCTTTTCAAAAATCTTCCGGCCGTATCCTGTATGGCTTGTCCGATATTTTTCCAAGCGGAGGAGAGCAGTGCCTTCGCATATCGGGTTCCTGCCGATTCTCTACAGGACATTTGGCGGAATTGCCCATAGTTTGGCCCACTCCCTATTGCTATTATTGGATCATCCTAACAAGATCAAGGAGAAATAGCGATGTACGAACATCATAAGCAGGCATTAGACAAATTGACGGAGACGCTGCGGACGGATCCTTCCATTCTGGCCGTCATTACAGCGGGTTCAGTCGCACAAGGGAAAGCGAGAGAGTCGTCGGACGTCGACGTCTATCTGGTTGTCGACGACAAATCGTACGCCGAACGCAAAAAATCGTACAACCTAGCGTATATAAATCACGACAAAGAAATTTGCGATTACGAGGGCGGGTATATCGACGGCAAGATTATCGATCTCCGATTTCTGGAGCAGGCGGCCAAGCGAGGCAGCGAGCCGACGCGATATTCCTTCGTCGGATCCAGGGCGTGGTTTTCGCGAATTCCGGATCTGGATGCGCTTCTCGCGCGAATTCCGGTATATCCCGAAGCCAATCGCGACCGCAACATACGGGATTTTTTCGCGCAGATCGTTTTGCACGGCTTTTTCTTCGCGGCAGAAGCGACCAAGAAAAACAACCCTTACTTACTTGCCCATTCCGCAAGCCAGCTAGCGCTTTTCGGCGGCCGCCTTATTCTGGCCCACAATCGTATTCTGTTCCCTTGTCACAAGTCCTTGATGATGGCCGTCGAGAACGCACCGGAAAAGCCGGACGGCTTTATCGAAATGGCAAACGACCTGCTGAGAAACCCTACGGACAAGAAATGCAAAAACTTTGCCGGCATGTTACTCGGCTTCCGGGATCCCGGCTTCGATCCTCAGCTTTCAACCGCTATCTTTATGGAAAACAATGAATGGAACTGGCTCGACGGGGAACCTCCGCTTAGCGATCGGTAAATCATAACACTATGACCGAATGAAGCCAAGCGTATTATGGAAAGCAAGAGGCAGGCTCTCCCGAGAGATCCTGCCTCTTGCTTTTCGCCCATTGCAAGCGTTCTGTTCGCACTTACAGCGTCAACCCGCCGTCTACCGCGATGATCGAACCGGTCATGTAACTGGACTTGCCGGAGGCAAGGAACACGACCATCTCCGCAAGCTCCACCGGTTCGGCAAAGCGCCCGATCCGCATGTTCGGGAACTCCTCCGGCATATAGCCGCTTTCCTGCATCATCCCAGGAACGGCTTGCGTCAGCGCCGTATCGACGCCGCCGGGACAGATCGCATTGACGCGCACGCCTTTGCGAACGTACTCGATCGCCGCCGCCTTCGTCAGACCGATGACGGCGTGCTTGCTCGCCGTATAGGCCGCCATGCTGTGCTCGGCGCGGATCCCCGCGGTCGAAGCCGTATTGATCACCGAACCGAAACCTTGTTTATGCATGACCTGCAACACATGTTTTAAACCGAGAAACACGCCACGAACGTTGACGCCGATGATCCGCTCGAACTCGGCCAGCTCAATGTTTTCCAGCAGTGAGAACTTCTGAAGCACGCCTGCGTTGTTGAAGAAGGCGTCGATCCGTCCGTACGTATCGACTGTCGTCTTCACGTACCGCTCGACATCTTCGTTCTTCGATACGTCCGCTTGAACGAAGATGCCCTCGCCGCCTTGCCCGCGGATGAGTCGGAGCGTCTCTTCGCCTGTCGCAGAATTGAAGTCGACGGCGACGACATTAAAGCCGGCTTGAGAAAGCTTGAGCGAAGCGGCTCGTCCGATGCCGCTGCCTGCCCCCGTTACGATAGCGACAGCGCCTTCTGGCACCGATTCTTCCCGGCTGATGGCGGCGCTGGCCACAGATGCCGAAAGGCTCTCCCCGGAAGTCGACTGGACGGCTTGCTCTTCGATTCCGGCCAGGTCGGCAACGACAGCATTGATCAACTCCTGCGGTATATTCGCTTGCGGAATGGCAGCCAGTTGCTTAAGCGATAATCTACTCCCCATGCTGGCCATCGGATTCGTCGATATGCCGGGAAGATGCTTTTCCAGTACGGCAACGGCCGCTTCGTTCGCCAAAAGGTCGCCTAATGTCGAGTTTTCGTTGAATGCCATTTGTTTATTCCTCCGTTTATCGTTTTTTTTCTTTCTGCAGCCCCGCGATTTTCTGGTGGGTATACGTTTATTCTAACAACCGCAGCCTTGAAAAAAATCGTACAAAAGGGCAAGCCCTCCTGTACGATCGGGCAATTACCCTCTGATTGCACTCAAGTCGGTCACAATGGCGGAGATTAACTGCTCGGGAATATTCGCTTGCGGGATGTTGGCCAATTGCTTGAGGGTGAATCCTTTCCCCATGCTGATCATCGGATTCGTCGATATGCCGGGGAGATGCTTTTCCAGTATGGCAACGGCCGCTTTGTGAGCTAAGAGGTCGCCCAGCGTCGAGTATTCGTTATAAGCCACAGGACTTCCCTCGCTTTCATGAGGTTGATTCTTTTCGCCGCGAACGGCCTGATTGAACTGCTCCAGCAGCATGCCAAGCGTCTCTTCCGTCATCGCGCCGCCGGTAAAGGGAAGCAGCGCGCGCAGCGGCATGTATCGCATCATCGCCATCATCATGTCTGGGGACACCGAGTCCGATTGCGCCTGTTGTTGCGGCGCCATGCTCTGCAAGTGCGCAAGAATCGGGAGCGTTGCCGGATGTTCCATCAGCTCTCCGAGTGTCGTATTCCGATGAAATGTTGGGACGATTTCGGTCGTGGACTGGACCGTCAATGCCGTCCGAAGCGCGATATCGCGCGAAGAGCTGCCGATCAATATTTCATATTCGCCCGTTTCAGCATGCCACTCTTTCAATTCCGCGTTGTAATAGGCAAAGCTTCGTTTATCAAGCGCGAACGTAACCGTCTGTTCTTCCTCCGGGTTTAACGATACCTTCGCAAAGCCCTTCAGCTCTTTTTCCGGACGAATGACGCTGGAATTCCGACTGTGGACGTAAAGCTGAACAATCTCCTTGCCGAACCGTCCCCCCGTGTTCTTCACGTTGACGCGGACTTGCACGATGTCCCGGTCTGTCATCTCGCTTTTGTCCAGCTTCAATCCGGAATAGGCGAATGTCGTATAGCTTAAGCCGTGTCCGAACGGAAACAGCGGCTCGATATCCTTCGCGTCGAAATAGCGATAACCGACAAAAATGCCTTCCCGATATTCCGTCTTATCACCCTCGCCAGGATAAAAAGGATGGGACGGATTGTGCTTCAGGCTTTGCGGGAACGTCTCCGCCAGCTTTCCGCTCGGATTGGCGTCGCCGAACAGTAGATCGGCGATCGCTCCGCCCGCAGCCTGACCGCCTAGGTAAGCTTCGAGCACGGCCTTGGCATGACCCAGCCACGGCATAACGACGGGAGAACCGTTGCTCAGGACCACGACGACGTTGGGTTGAACGGATGCGATCCGCTTGATCAGTTCGATGTGGTTAGCCGGCAAATTCAGATGCGTCCGGTCATAGCCTTCCGATTCGTAACGGTCCGGCAGCCCGACGAACAGCACCGCGACATCAGAGTCAGCTGCGGCTAGCTTTGCTTCGTTCAGCAAAGTCTCGTCGCTCTCGTCGCTTTCTAGGAGATACCCTTTCGAATAACGGATTTCTGCGCCCCCGGCCGATTTTTCGATTTCTTCCCGAATGCTGTCCAGCTTCGTCGGCTTGATGTGGGAGCTTCCGCCACCCTGGTATCGAACCTGTTCCGCCATGGCGCCGATGATTGCCAACTTGCCCGTCTTCGCCAGCGGGAGCAGGCTGTCTTCGTTTTTGAGCAGTACCATCGATTCGCGGGCGATTTCGCGGGCAAGTAGGTGATGCGCTTCCTTGTCGTACGCAGCGTCCGCCTTCCGGCTGTCGATGGCTTTGAAAATCATGGTCAAGAGCCGCGTCACTGCCCGGTCCAGCGCCTCGACGGACAGTTCTCCGCTTTCCACCGCCGCCACGATTTTCCGCTGGCCGATGCCATGGCTGGACGGCATCTCCAACTCCATGCCGGCCGCTACGCTGGCAGCCGCCTCGTTGACGGCGCCCCAGTCCGATATGACAATACCCTCGTGTCCCCATTCCTCCTTCAGAATGCGGGTCAGCAGCGTTTCGTTTTCGGAACAGTAGGTTCCGTTCAACCGATTGTACGCCGACATGACCGTCCATGGCTGCGATTTCTTCACGGCAATCTCGAAGCCGGTCAAATAAATTTCGCGCAGCGTGCGTTCGTCCACAACAGCATCCGTTGTCATCCGGCGATGCTCCTGGTTGTTGACGGCGAAATGCTTCAGAGACGTGCCGACGCCCTGGCTTTGAACGCCGGCAATATGCGCCGCGGCCAGCTCGCCTGTCAGATACGGATCTTCCGAGAAATACTCGAAGTTCCGCCCGCACAGTGGCGAACGTTTAATATTCGCGCCAGGTCCCAGCAGGATGGAGACGTTCTCTGCCTGGCTTTCCTTTCCCAGCGCTTCCCCTACCTTGCGCACCATTTCGCGGTCCCAGGAGCTCGCAAGCCCGGCGGCGGTCGGAAAGCACGTTGCCGGAATGCTCTCGTTCAGTCCCAGATGGTCCGCTTCCCCCGCTTGCTTGCGCAAGCCGTGAGGTCCGTCTGTCATCATGATGGACGGAATTCCCAGACGGTCGATCGCTTTGGTCCTCCAGAAGCTCTCTCCCGAGCAGAGGCCCGCTTTTTCCTCAAGCGTCATGGCTTCAATTAAAGCGTTGATGTTCATTTCCATGTTCTTCTCCTTTCGATACGGTTTTATGAAGCGACCTGAATCGCTCTCAAGCTATCATCCAATCCCTTCATCGCTTCTTCGGACAGAAGCCCTCCGCCAAAATCCAGAATCGTGCGCAGCGGAACTCCCATCGCTTCCTGCAGCTGCGGGCTCTCTCCGAGGATCGGCAGCTTGTCGAGGAGAAGCCGCTTGCATGCCGGGTTCTTCCATAGCACTCCCAGCTGTACATCTATGGAATATTCGACAATCTCTTCATCCAGAATAACGTCTTGATCGGCTGCAAAGTCTCCGAACCGGTTACGAAGCCAAGCCGTGCACAACCCGAACCATTCGGCCGCATCCGGTTCCGACATCGATTTTAATCCGCCCGATGTCAGCGGCTTCGCCAAGGACAAACCGTGAGCGCCGTTTTGAAAAATATGCATTTCAAACGGCCGTTGCGCCTTTTCCATTGCGAACGCCATTGCCAAAGCGTTGCCGACGGGGACGAGCGAATCCGTATAGGTGTGGAAAATAAAGGCTGGCGGCGTGGTCGCATCGACAGCCTCGTCCACGCCAGGAATCCGCGCGGGAAGAATGCCGCCCATCGAAGCCAGGATGCATGGATACCCCAAGATCATGGCGTTCGGACGGACTCTCCCCATCGTGCCCAGCGCCGCCGCCAAGTGCCCTCCTGCCGAGAAGCCGCATACGGCCACCTTGTCCGGATCGATTCCCCATTCCCCGCTGCGCGCGCGAATCGTTTCCAGCGCCTCTTCCGCGTCGTGCAAGGGCTTGGGGAAGGCGGCGTTTTGATTCAACGAGTATCTTAAAATGAGTGCGTGGTAGCCTTCGGCCAAAAATGCCATGGCGACCGGCTCCGCTTCCCGGTCCGAGCACACCCGGTAAGCGCCGCCCGGGAAAATCAGTACGGCCGGGCGAACGCGCGCGTTCGGCATTTCGTTCGACGCGTCGAGCAAATAAGCGGATAACGTAACGTCTTCGTTGGACAACTCCAAAACGATTGTTTTCATCGGTTCCCCCTCATCGCTTCAAGGCTTTATACCGCGATAATCGCCGCCAGCTTCGCATCCAGATCGTCAAGCATGCCTGCTTCCATCGGGTAATAAGACGAGAGATCCCGCAAAGAGGCTTCGCCGATCGAGCCGCTGAGCGTATCCGGATTCAGCTCCATGCCGTGCGGAAGCAGACCGGCGATCAATGCTTTTGCTTCCCCGTTGTATAATAGCTCAATGAGGGGCGTATGCGTGCTTAGCCGTTTGACGTAGCTCTTCGTAGGCGTATAGCGAATGACGTAGCTTCCGGAGGTCAATTCCAGATGCGCTTCTTCCCCTTGCTGCGTACCTTCGATCCCGGATTCGCGAAGCGGCTGCCCGTTTACGGTAATCGCCGCCGCGTCCGCGCGAGGCAAGCGAACGCGAGCCGTTGCGTTGAACGGAACCTCAAATATAAAAGTGAGATTTCCTTCTTCGTCGAACGACCATTCGCTCTTGTACGCCCCCGCTGCGGTCTGCACGCTCGACTTCGCCCACTGCAAGCGGAAATCCGGCTGCGGCGCCAGCTCTGCGCGGCGGAAGCCCGGGGCGTCCTCCGTCGGATTGATCCCAGCGACAGTGCGGTACATCCATTCCGCAATCGCTCCGTAGGCATAGTGGTTCAGGGAGTTCATGCCCGTGCTGCTGATTTTGCCGTCCGGCAAAATCGAGTTCCAACGCTCCCAGATCGTTGTCGCGCCCAGCTTGACGGCGTAGAGCCAGCTCGGATAGTCATCGTTCAGCAGCAGCGTGTAGGCCAGATCGTTGCAGCCGTTGTCCGACAAGACATGATTCAGATACGGTGTACCGACGAATCCGGTCTTCAGATGATTTCGGTCGATTTTCAGCCGCTTGCGCAGCGACTCCACCGCCCTTGCACGGTGGGCTTCCGGAACGAGATCCATAAACAGCGCCACCGCATACGCCGTTTGCGTATCCAGCGCCAATCGGCCGTTTTTGCTGAAGAACTCGTCCTCGATCGCCGCCTTCACCTCGTCCGAAATCCTCCCGTAGTAGTCGGCAATCTCGTCTTTGCCCAGCGCCTTGGCCGCCTTCGCCAACAGCTGCGATGAATAGCGGTAATAAGCGGAGGCGATGAAGTCCGTATCCGTCCCGCCCATCGGGGAATCGGAATTGGCGCCGTCCAGCGCCAGCCAGTCGCCGAAGTGGAAGCCAGTCGTCCACAGCCGCCGGCCGCCGGACTCCTCGTCGGCACGGATGATGTAGTCGACCCACATTTTCATGCTCTCGAATTGCTGCTCCAGGATCGCCTTGTCTCCGTAATGCAAATACACGTTCCATGGAATAATCGTCGCCGCATCCGCCCAGGCGCTTGAGCCGCCGCCCTGTACGTTCGCCGCGGGGACGACCATCGGCACCATGCCCCCGCGTTCCTCCTGCTCGCGCCCCATGTCGTAGCCGTACTTACGGAAGAATGCGTACGAATCCATGTTGAAGCACGCCGTTCCCGAGAATACCTGCGTATCGCCTGTCCAGCCCATCTTTTCGTCGCGCTGCGGACAATCCGTCGGAACATCGACGAAGTTGCCTTTTTGTCCCCATTGCGCATTAAGGAACAAACGGTTGACGAGCGGATCGCTCGTTTCGAAGCTGCCGATTTCCTCGAGGTCGGAGTAAAGCACGCAGCCGGTAAAGTCGTCCGGATTCAGCTCTCCCGGCCACCCTTCCACCTTGACATACCGGAAACCGAAGAAAGTAAAATAGGGATGCACGACCGCTTCCGTGCCATCTGCTGTGTAAACATACTCCGCCTTCGCCGTACGCAAATTTTCGTTATAAAAATTACCGTCCTGCAGCACCTCGCCGTGCAGGAGACGAATGACGGTTCCTTTCGGAGCATTCGTACGGAAGCGGAGCCAACCGACCATGTTCTGCCCCATGTCCAACACCGTTTCGCCCGCAGGCGTCCGGATGACCTCGATCGGCTTCCGCTCCTCCTTGACGATGACTGGCAAACTGAGCCGCGCCGTCAATCGATCGTAACCCAGATCACCTTCGCGAACTCCGAAAGTCTCCTTAGATTCGAATGTAGCGTCATATACTTCCCCATCGTACAGGTTCCCGCCCATGACTCGGCTTCTCTTCGCCGTCCATGACAGATCGGAAGGAATGGTGACGGTCGAGCCGTCCACATACGTGACGACGATCTCGCACAGCAGCGCGAATTCCTTGCCATAAATTTCTGAAGAATTTCCATCAAACCCGAATCGCCCTTTGTACAAGCCGTTTCCGAGGCTAACATCGACCCGGTTTGCGCCTTGCAGCACCAATTCTGTCACGTCGTAGGTCTGATACTGGAGCCATTTCTGATAAGCGTTAAAATGAGGCGCCAGGTACTCGTTCCCGGCCTTGACGCCGTTGATTTCCAGCACGTACAGTCCGAGACCGCATATATAAGCGCGAGCCGACGCGACCGGCCCGGTCAACTCGAACGAGCGGCCGAGAATGGGGTGAACGTCCTTGTCCAGCTCGGGCACGATCCATTTGGCAATCCAGGGCTCCTCCATCTTGGCGGTTTCGAACCAAGCAGCGTCGCTTACGGCATGGTCGCCATTGTCCGCCCAAACTTCTACCTTCCAGAAATAGCGGGTTCGCGGCTTCAACTCAATTGGCAACTCGAAGGCCAGGCTGTCGATATCCTCCCTTTTGCCGCTGTCGTAGACGATGATCGTGAAGCCTTCATCCAAGGCCACTTCAATACGAGCAGCTACCTGCTTTTTTGCATCGGTCTCCGTCACGACATAGGATAAACGGGGCTTCGCCATTAGAAATCCCAATGGGTTGTTTATCCGGTCTGTTTTCATACTGGTAATTTTCATCGGTGATCATCCTACCTTTAAAGTATTGTAATTCAACCAATTACGGCTTCAAGCATCCCATCTTCAAGCGCAACGATCGAGACAAAGCCTCCTGGGGCATCCTTGAACGGTTCTATGACTACTTCCGATTTCATGGAAACGGATAGGTCCGGTTTACGGATGGCGGACAAATCCGGCATGTATAGAATCGTTTTCCCATTCTTCTTCGCTTCCCACTTCGCTGTCAGCTTCATCCGGTCGTAATCGTAATGATAGGATAGCAGGTTGCCTTCGATTCGAACGGGATACCCTCTTTCCAGGCTTCGATAATTTGGATCGTTTTCCATTCCGTCAACATATTGATGGTAGGTGCTGCTCCATAAATACTCCTCTAATATTCCCGTCATCTGTCGGATCAGGCCGTCCGTATAATCTCCGCTCGGAAAGTTCCCCCATTCTCCGACGATAACCGGCAGCTGCAGCTCGAGCTGCGATGCGCGTTTCTGTGCAAAAATATTCGTAACGTTCTCCTTGTTGTATTCGTCGTATCTATCCGTATCGACTACGGAATCGTAGCCGTGCGGCGCAAAAATTTGCTGTGTATCGACACTTCCACGCGCATCTGTCAATTTCCCGATGCCGGTTTTCACCGCTGTGCCGTAAATGTTCGCGCCAGTTACCAAAGGAATATCGCATACGCTGCGAACCGCTCTTAAGATTCTGTTATAGAACGGCATTAATATCTCCTTGTCGAACTTATCGAAATGCTCCGTTAGAGTAGCCATCATGAGATCGCGTTCTTCGGGAGCGGCAGCGGCGGCGTTCGCAATGTCGAATGCCGGGTTGTTACGTCTGATTGCTTCTATTGCCGCACCGAACGCTTGCGGCGCAATACTTCCCATATAAGGCTCGTTCATCGGCTCGAAGCCGATCATATTGGAAAATCCATGGAATTTCAGGGCAATGTACGCCCACATCGACTCGTAATGATCCAATAAGCCGATGCCGTCGGCGGCTTCGCGATTCGCCCAAAAGTTATCCGCCGCTTTGATGACGGCCGGGCTCTTGAGATAAGCTTCGTACCAGATGGCGTTGTCCGCAGGATGATCCAAGCCTTCGTCCAAGGTGGCCCATTCCGGCGCTCCGTCAATAAATTTTACCGAAAACAAGTCCTGATGCATGTCCAGAAAAACGTAAATGCCATGCTGCTCGGCCTTGTGGACAACCTTGGCCACCTTGTCCAGATAAGCATCGTCGTATACGCCGGGTTGCGGCTCTACGCCGTCCCAGAAGATGCCCAACCGGATCAGATTGAACCCTCGCTTGGCAAACGTCTCCAGCTTCTCTTCGATATTCGGTTCCAGATAATC
>JAEZZE010000101.1 GCA_023418755.1 Bacillota bacterium
ATCGAAGCGTTCTCGAAGGAATGGATCGAGATCGTGCGGCAGCAATATAACCATCCCAGCATCGTCACGTGGGTGCCGTTCAACGAATCGTGGGGCATCCCCAACATCCTTCGCGACAAGAGGCAGCAGAAATTCGCCGAGGGCATCTACCATCTGACCAAATCGATCGATCCCTACCGTCCGGTCATCGCGAACGACGGCTGGGAGCATACCGTATCGGATTTCGTCACCTTGCACAATTACGTCGAAACCGGCGAAGGCTTCGAGCGTCGGTATAAGAGCAAGGAGGCGATCGTGAGCAACGAGATCGGATGCAATCAATGGAAATTCGCGTTCGCCGAAGGCTACGGGTACCGAGGACAACCGATCATGATTACCGAGTTCGGCGGAATCGCCTACCAATCGGACAAGGGGTGGGGCTACGGGCGGCAAGTGGCCACGGATGAAGAATTCCTGAAGCGGTTCGAAGGTTTGACGCGGGCGATCAAGAGCAAAGAATACATCTGCGGTTATTGCTACACGCAGTTGGCCGACGTCCAGCAGGAAATCAACGGACTTCTGACCGAGGACCGCAAGCCGAAAGTTCCGCTGGAGAAAATCAGGGAAATCAATTTGGCATGATCGAAGCGTAAACGCAGGGGCGTCTCAAGGGCCATAAGCGGCTGAGGGGCACCCCTGCTTTCTTGCCTCGACGCTTATTTTTGTCTGATTAAGTAACCTTCAAGTTAATTAGTTAACTTATATTGACAAATTCATGGGCCGAAAGCATAATTATTCGCAAGTATGGGTTGTTTTTTCTTGATTAGTTAATTAGGGAGTTACATTATTGGAAAGGGGAGTTGTCATTCATGTCCGGCTCGCACAAATACGTGAAGGATTACCCGCGGCCGCAGTGGGTGCGCGACGATTGGCAATCGTTGAACGGGGAATGGAGCTTTCGTTTCGACGATTCGTTCGAAGGGGAGAGGAACAAATGGTACGGCAAGCTCGACGGGGACCGGTCGATTCAGGTTCCGTTCACCTACGAGACGAAGGCAAGCGGCATCGGCGAGGAGAAGTTTCATCCGTGCGTCTGGTATGAACGTCATGTAGCCCTTCCGTCGCAAACGGGAGACAAGCGCGTCATTCTTCATTTTCAAGCGGTCGATTATTTGGCCAAAGTATGGGTGAACGGCATTTATATCGGTTCGCATGAAGGCGGATACGCCGCGTTCTCGTTCGATATAACGGATGCGGCGGTAATTGGCGGCGATAATCGGATCACGGTCCGGGTCGAAGACAGCAACAGCACGATGCAGCCTCGCGGCAAGCAGCGCTGGGTCGATCGCAACTACGGATGCTGGTACGTGCAGACGACGGGCATCTGGCAGTCCGTCTGGCTGGAATACGTCGATGCGCTTCACGTGAAGCGGGCGAAGATTACGCCCAGATTGGAGGATGCCGCGGTTACGTTCGATTACGAGCTGGGGGGCACGGTGCGTTCCTTCGAAGGCTTGACCTTGCAGACGATTATTCGCTTTAACGGCAATCTGATCCGCTCGACGGAAACGAATGTAGACCGGACGTTCCTCAAGGTCGAGCTAAGCGTGATGAACGACGTCGGCGAATGGAAGGTCCACGCCTGGCATCCGAACAGCCCGAATTTGTACGATGCGGAGGTCGTTCTGAAGAAAGACGGCAAGCCGGTCGACACGGCGTACACCTATTTCGGAATGCGCCGCATTGCCATTAAGGGCAGCAACATCCTGCTTAACAACCATCCGATTTATCAGCGCCTGCTGCTGGACCAAGGATATTGGGAAGAGACGCATTTGACGCCGCCTTCCGAGGAAGCGATTATCGAGGATATCGACAAGACGCTGGCGCTCGGGTTCAACGGCGTGCGCAAGCATCAGAAGGTAGAGGATCCGAGATACTTGTATTGGGCGGACCGCAAGGGATTGCTTGTCTGGTCGGAAATCGCGGCCACTTACGAATTCGGGGACGATGCGGTACAGCGATTCACGAAAGAGTGGATGGAAGTGGTGCAGCAGCATTACAACCATCCCAGCATCGTGACCTGGGTCGCGTTCAACGAATCGTGGGGCATCGGGAACGTCGCCAGGGACCGGAAGACGCAAGCCTTTACGGAATCGATCTATCATTGGACCAAGTCGTATGACCAGATGAGGCCTGTCCTCGTGAACGACGGTTGGGAGCATACGGTTTCGGATATCGTTACGCTGCATGACTACGAGGAGCACGGTTCCGCGCTGGAAGCCCGATATAAGGACAAGGACAAGCTGCTCGGCAATGACGTCGCGCACGACAGGCACCGCTTCCCGTTCGCCGAAGGATACGGCTACAAAGGCCAGCCCGTTATCGTCACCGAATACGGCGGCATCGCGTTCAAGAGCGAAGACGGTTGGGGCTACGGCAACCAGGTAAAGAACGAAGAAGAGTTCCTTAAGCGCTATGAAAGCATTACGCAAGCGATCAAGAACTTGGATTACGTATGCGGCTTCTGTTATACGCAGCTAACGGACGTTCAGCAGGAAGTGAACGGCCTGCTGACGATCAAGCGGGAACCGAAGCTCGACATGGAGAAAATCAAACGGATTACCGCGGACCGAGGCGGGAGAAATTAGACGGAGGCCGTCTCATTAGCTAAGCAAGTGCTCTGAAAGATAGTCGATGAACAAAGTGCAAGGGGTATGCCCCTCCTTCCGATGCTATACGCTCCTGAAATTTGAATGGGTAAATCCGTGACAATGTGATTGCAGGAGCGTATGAGGCAGTCTACAGGAGGCGCATACTCCTATTTTTGTCTATCGATCGTCTCGAACGACTCTGCTTATGGGACAGCGGGCGCGATCTTTACGGAATCGAGGCGCTCGTCGCTAAGATCAAGCTTGTACATCATTTGGTTATAGTCGTAACGCGGCGTCGGTTTTCCGACATTGCCGAACATGGCTACGTACGTTCCCTCGAAATAGATTTCTCGTCCGTTATTTTTATCGAAGTAGGAGTGGCGCGCGACATTGTAGAAATCCGTCTCGTTATGGGTGACGATTTTTTTGGCCAATTTCCAGGGGCCCGTAGGAGACGGCGCTTCCGCATACCAGATTTCTCCCATGAACGAAGTGCCCTCTCTTTGTTCGATGACGTTATTCCAAACTTGCCGATATTCGTTCCATTTGACCGAACCCGTGTGGTTGAGCACGACTTCGCCCGTATCCACGCCTTTCAATTGGAAGCGGGCTTCGTTCGCGTTCATCTTGCCTAAGCTGATCAACTCGGCTTCCTGCTGTTGGGTAATAGCCGGGGTATCCTTTCTCCATTTCCATACGAGATTTCCGTTGCCGTCCCTGTTCAACTGCGTGTTCGCGCCTTTGTATTGCGTACCGGGCTTTAACGGAGTGAAGGATTCGTAGCTGTTCATGTTGGTGATCGATTCGAAGTTGTTGCGCACTCTCTTGACCGGCCAAGGCTCGTTGAACAGCCAATATTCCACGCCATTGTCCGTATACAAGGTGGACTGGCCGTCAGGATGCTTCCACCTTCGATTCATATCGAACTCCACCCGTTGACTGAATTGCTCGTCCTGGTCGTTCCAGATCAGAATTCCCGAGGCTGCTTCGTCGCCGAGACCGTGAAGCGCGGAATAAGTGACCAACATCCGTTCCGCTCCGGCTGCATCGCGCGTTGTCATCAGGCCGCTAACCCAGAACAGGTTAGGATCGCCAGCTATAGCAGGCACCATTTTCTTCGTGTTTCCTTCCGCGTCTACGAAGTAGTTGAGGTTAACGCCTACGTCCGGATCCAGACCGCCGTTGGCGGGAAGCTCCGAGGTGGCTCCCGTCGTTCTGAAGTTGCCCAGCACGTGGCTGGGTTTATCCGTATCCCCCCAAAACCAATAGAGCTTTCCTTTATACTCGACGGTCTGCACGGTATCCTGTCCCATCACCTTCCCGGCGCCCAGGAGAGGCTGAGTGATCGGAGCGGGCAATCCGAGCATTACGCTGTCCCTATAGATGCCTTGGCCCGTGATTCTATAAAGGCGTTCGGCGATATTGACTCTATGCATTTCAAGGGTAGCTTCGCCCCCGGGCGTCACGGAGAGCGTACGTCCCTTGGCGCCGAACGATTCATAGTTATGCGTGTAGCCATGGCTCTCGATCGAGAACCAAACGTCCTGATTCATCAGTCCGGGCTCGAAAAAGGCGACGTACCCCGCGCTATCCGTAACGTAAGTGATCTTATTCGTGGTCTTAAGCTCAACGAGAGGGAGACCTCTGCCCGTATCGGCGTCTACGACTTTGATTTTGAACGGATTGTATTCGATGGCTCCCGCATTCACGGATGCGGTGCTGCTGCCAGCCATAACGAAAGCGGTTACAAAGACTAGCAGGAAAAGCGTTCGCAACAACGTTCGCTTGCTCGTTCTTCCTAGTAACAAGGGAATCACCTTTCTTCTATTAGGATTTATTGGAGCATTACACGTGCGATGAAACCGCCTCTCGGATCAGCTTCTCTTCTTACGTTCACCGGACTTCAACCACCTCCCACGAATTGATTATTTTGAAAACTTGTCCTTGGAGGGGGGCTCTAAGCTGCGAATTCGCTGGAAAGGAGCAAGAAATCAACAAAGTTAGCAGGAAGAAATTCAAGAAAGCTTGTCGAAATCCAGGCTTTAACTTAGTATACTAAGTTACTAATATAAATATACTATATGAGTATTTTACCTGTATGATATTATATGAAATTGCCAAAAGTCAATATACTAGGTTTGGGGTGGGAAAAACGCAAGTCGGATGAACCCGAATATTTTGAATGTTCTAACCCGATCAAAAAGCATTCCCTCTTCCGCCGATTGCTGCTAAAGTGGAAGGAAACGGCGCCGCGAACGTTGTCATGCCGCAGATCAGCTCCCCCTTCGGGCAATGCCGCGAGGGGGCGCTTTCTTATACGGAAGGGGAGCCCTATGTTCTACTCGCTCAGAACCCGTTTATCCGCCACGTTTATCCTCGTATTCATCGTTCCTTTCATTACGATGGTCGCCTTTTTCGCGCAAGCGTCCAATACGGCGATCGGCACGTCCATCGAGGAATCGACCTCCCAGACGATGGACCAGTACGCTTCGTTCGTCAATACGCTGACGACGCAGGTCGAGGACGTCGCCAACCAGGTGCTCAGCAACGAAGTGACGCAAATGTGGATTACGGCCCAGCTCGACAAGGGCCTCCCGCAGGAGAAACGGATCACGGCCGACGCCGAGCTTCGCAAGTTTCTCTCCTCCATCGCTTTGAACCATTCCTCGATTTCCTCGATTACCCTGTTTAACGAGAACGGAACGGCCGTCGGCATTCGCGACAAAGCTTTCAACGACGATCCGTCCTTCCTGGACGGCGATTGGTATACGACCTTCAAGCGGGACGGCGTCCGCTGGGTTCCCGCCCATCTCGATCCGTACCAGCCCAACTATTTGGAGAAGGTCAGCATGAACAGCCTGCTCTACAACCTCGTGCAGCTCAGCTCGTTTCGCAATATCGGGGCGCTTAAGCTGAACGTGGAAACGACCAAAATCCAGACGCCGCTGGACAAAATCAAATTCGGCGAGACGGGACGCGTCTACCTGGTCGACATGGACGGGCGTCCGGTGCTGGAGCAGCGCATCGACGAGGGCATGTCGGGCTTCCTGCAGGAGATGGCGGTCATCGCCAGGGATAAGCATCCCGGAGGGAAGCTGACCGTCAAGCAGAACGGAGAAACCCATCTGGTGCTGTACCGCAAAATCAAAAGCGCCAACTGGGCGCTCGTCGGAGAGGTTAAGGAATCGGAGCTGTTCGAGAAAATGAAACGGGTGCAGCAGACGATGCTGGCCGTCGGGGCGGTGCTGCTGCTCTTGACGATCGTCGCCGCGTTCTGGCTGTCGTCGGGCATCGCCCGGCCGCTTACGCGGCTGGCCGGCTCGATGCGCCTCGTGGAGCGGGGCGACTTCGGCCGGGTGGAGGACGAGGAGCTGGCGCGCATGCCGATTCCGAGCAACGAGGTCGGTTACGTCGTGAAGGTGTTCCGCAACATGGTCCAGCGGCTGAGGTTTCTGATCGAGACGGAGTTCCAGGCCGACATGCGGCGCAAGGACGCGGAGTACAAAGCGCTGCTCATGCAAATCAATCCGCATTTTCTCTATAACACGCTGGAGGCGATCGGCAGCCTGTCAGCGCAGAAGCGAAGCGATGAAGTCATCGACGTGACGGAATGGCTGGGGCAAATGCTGCGCTATTCCCTGCGGGCGGATAGCGACGTCGTGAAGCTGAAGGACGAGATGCAGTATATCCGGGATTACGTGTCGATCATGAAGGTGCGCTTCGGAGACCGCATCCGCGTCGATATCGGACATTCTCCGGAGTTTGGGAACACGCCGATCGTCAAGTTTATTTTACAGCCGCTCGTCGAGAACGCGATCAAGTTCAGCCAGGAAAACCCCGGCGGCGCTTTCGTCCAAGTCAAGACGAGAAGGGACGGCGACGCGATCGAGATCGAAGTGTCCGACAACGGGACGGGCATGCCGGAGGATTTGATCGCGGAGCTGCGCGAAGAGATGGCCCGCGGGCGGATGACGGACGTGCTGAACGCGGGGGGAAGGCGAATCGGGCTGCGCAACGTGCTGGCGAGATGTTACTTGCATTACGGAGAGGGCTTCTCCGCGCGCATCGAATCCTCGTCCCGCTCGGGAACGAGGGTCGTGCTGAGATTGCCGGCTAAGGAGGAATAAAGGATGTATCGCGTATTGCTCGTCGACGATGAATTGGAAATCCGCACCGGGCTGAAGCTGAAGATCGATTGGCCGGCGCTCGGCTATGCCGTAGAAGGGGAGGCGCAGGACGGGCGCGAGGCGCTGGCGCTTCTGGAGGCGGAACGTTACGACTTGATTCTGACCGACATTCGCATGCCCGTCATGAGCGGCCTGGAGCTGCTGAAGCAGTGCGCGGAAAACTACCCGCGGACGAAGGTGATCGTGCTGTCGGGGTACGACGATTTTCACTTCGTCAAAGCGGCGCTCCAGTGCGGGGCGAAGGACTATCTGCTCAAGCCGGTCGTGCGGAGCGAGCTGGCCGCGCTCCTCGTCAAGCTGCGCGAGGAGCTGGAGACCGAGCGGGCGGCGTTCGCTTCCGAGGATTCGGCCCGGCTCGCGCTGTCCGAAAGCCGAGCGGTGCTGCGGGAGCAGCTGCTGCTGGAGTGGATCGGCAACGAGGACGAGAGCCGAGTCTCCGCGCTGAAGAACGAGACGAAGCGGCTGGCGATGGACGGCTGGCTGAACGACGGGGCCTTCCTGCAGATCGTCGCCGCGGAGTATCGTCTGCCCGCGGGCCGGCTCGGGGAGCAGGCCGAAGGGAGCGGTCTGTTCCGTCTCGCCTTCCGCATGCTCTGCCGGGAGACGCTGGAGGCGTTCGAGGGGGCCGATTCGGCGTTCGCGTTCTGTCATCGCGGCTATCCGCAGATGGTGCATGCGATCGTCTCCTCCCCTGACGAGGAGGAGACCGGCCGCCGTACGGAGGAGCTGGTCAATCGGCTGCAGGCCAATGTAAACCGTTACTTGAAGGTCGAAGCCGTCATCGGCGTGGGCGAGCCGTTCCGGGGAACGGCCGGGCTGCGTCAAGGGTTTCTGTCGGCGCTGCTGGCTTGGAGCGAAAGCCGCCCCGGAGCCTTCTCCCAGATCGTCACTGCCGGAGAGGGGCGTGAGGATCTCGGAGACTGGCTTCCCGAGGCGGAGAAAAGGCTCGTGTCGGCGCTGGACAACGCCGATTCCGAAGCGTTCGCGGGTACGGTCGAAGCGATAATCGCAGCGGGCGGGCGGCCGATGCGGGACGTCGCGTACTTCGTTCTGCGCGTCGTGCTGCTCGCCGATCAGGTCGCCCGCCGCCACCGTCTCGTCATCCCTGAAGCCAGGGAATGGCTGCTGCCGGATACGGCCTGGCGGCACGGCTCGGGAGCGGAGGCGATTCCTTACTTGAACGGGATCGCCGCCCGCGTCATCGAAGGCATCCGAGCTTCGCGCGCGACCGGCGGCGCGTCGGCGGTCGAAGCCGCGCGCGGCTATATCGATCGCTCCTACATGAACGAGATCGGCCTGACGCAGTTGGCCGACCGGTTTCATCTGAATCCGACCTACTTGTCGGAGCTGTTCAAGAAAACGACCGGCTCGACGTTCAGCGATTACGTGACGCAGGTGCGCCTCGGCAAGGCGGCCGAGCTGCTCGGCGATCCGCAGATGCGTCTGGCCGACATCGCGGAGCTGGTCGGGTTCGCCAACGCGAGTTACCTGAGCAGCGTGTTCAAGAAGCATTACGGCGTCAGCCCGAACGAATACCGCCAGCATATCGCCTCCCCCGCGGACCGATGATTTTATACGCGAACATCCGAAGCGGACGAATTCCGTCTCCGCCCCGCCGGATGCTAGCCTGTAGATGCAGCACAATTAACCGAAGGGTGAGGGTCCAATGAGAAAGAGTACGCTCCTGCTTCTATCCGTCATGCTGGCATTCGGGCTGGCCGCTTGTTCCTCGAATTCGAATTCGGGTTCCTCGGGTTCCCCGAGCGAGCCCGCCGGTTCGGAAGCGGCTTCGAACGTTCCGGAAGGAGAGACGGTCACGCTTACGTTCTGGCGGCACGACTACGCCCCGGAAGCGGCCGCGTTCGACAAGCTGATCGCTTCGTTCGAGGAGGCGCATCCGAACATCAAGGTCGACTTCCAGATGATTCCCAACGACCAGTACGAGACGAAAATCCGCACGGCTCTGGCAGGCGGCAACCCGCCGGACATTATGGCGCTCGATGCGCCGACGCTGGCCTCCTACGCCAATTCGGGCGCGATTATCCCGCTCGAGGATTATTTCGCCAAGGACGGCAACAAGGACGACCTGCTGAAGCCGGTCATCGAAGGGCTGACCTTCGACGGCAAGATGTACGCGGCGCCCAATAACGAAGGCACGATCGTCATGTTCTACAACAAGAAGATGTTCGAGGAGAAAGGCATTCCGCTCCCTTCCAAAAACGTCGACGAGGCGTGGACGTGGGATCAGGTGCTGGACGCCGCCCGCAAGCTGAACGACCCGGCGAAGGGGGTCTACGGCTGGAACCCGACGCCTTGGGGCTTCGCGGGCCACGAGGGCGCTCCGTATTCCGAGATGGCGTTCCTCTGGCAGGCAGGCGCGGAAATCCTGAGTCCCGACGGTTCGACGGCGAAGGGCTATCTCGATTCTCCCGAGGCGAAGAAGGCAATGACATTCTGGAAATCGCTGTTCAACGAGGAGAAGGTGTCGCCGAAGGAGCTGCCGCAGGACGCGTTCTGGACCGGCAAGGTCGCGATCCACGTCGACGGCCCGTTCGCCTTCTCCTATCAGGAGCAGAATTTCCCGGACTTCAAGCTGGGCGAGGACTACGACGTCGCTCCGCTGTGGAAGGACCAGCGCATGATCGGCACGACGGGAAGCTGGGGCATGGCGATTACGTCCAAATCCGAGCATCCGGACGACGCCTGGGCGTTCGTGAACTGGGTAACGGGAGTCGAAGGGGCCAAGGTGTGGTATCAGGAGACGAAAAATCTTCCGGCGCGCCAATCGACATTCGACGCGTTCGCCGAGCTGAAGGAGTATCCGATGAATATCTATGCCGAACAGCTGTCCAAATACGGCCATCCGCGTCCGGTCACTCCGGCTTACCCGGCGATCAGCGAGGCGATCCGCCTGCTGTTCGAGGACGTCGGACTCGGCAACGGAGACGTCGACGAGTCGCTGGCCAAAGCGGTCAAGAAAGTCGAGGACGGCTTGGCGATGCATAAGCAGTAGGCAAGGGCAATCAATAGACTCGGCAAGGAAGCCGAGGCTTGGAAAGCGCGTTGAAGCGCTCTGGCGTGGCTCCAATTCTATAACAAGGGCGCAGGGGAGCAGGGTAGCCAACATCCTTACTCCCCTTTGTCGTCCCGGCAAAACGGTCAAGAAACGCAACCGAAGGAGGGACCGAAGTTGAGAAACTCGGCATACGCCGCGTTCGACAAGCAAGAATCCCGCGCCGCTCTGCTCTTTATCGCGCCCGCGTTCGTACTGCTGGCCGCGTTTATTTTCTATCCGATGTTCCGCGCGCTGCTGATCAGCTTCCAGAACTTTAACCTGATTTCCGCGCAAGCGTCGTTCGCGGGCTTCGCCAACTACGGCAAGCTGCTGAAGGACGGAGCGTTCGGCGCGAGCCTGTGGCATTCGTTTTATTTCACCTTGGTCGTGTTGCCGGTGCAGACGGCGATCTCTCTGGGGCTCGCGCTGCTCGTGCAGAAGAAGTTCCGGGGAGTCGGCTTTTTCCGCACCGTGTATTTCCTGCCCGTCGTCGTCTCCTTCGCCATCGCCTCCACGGTGTTCCGTCTCATCTACAACAAGGATTACGGCATGCTGAACGTCATCCTGAAAGGGATCGGTCTGCCTGCGCTCGACTTTCTGTCCAATCCGGACATCTCGATGCTGGGCATCATCGCGCTCTGCGTCTGGCGGGCGATGGGCTTCGTCATGGTCATTTTCCTGGCGGGACTGAACAACATTCCCGAATCGCTGCACGAAGCGGCGCACGTGGACGGCGCGGGCGCGGCGCAGCGATTTTTCCGGATCACGCTGCCCCTCCTGAAAAGAACGATGGCGTTCGTCGTCATCATTACGACGATGGACGCGCTGAAAATTTTCATCCCGATCTACATTACGACGAGCGGGGGTCCGGCGGGATCGACGAGCACGGTCGTGCATTTCATCTACGAGACGGCGTTCAAGCAGATGAACATGGGCTACGCCGCCGCGGCCGCGTTCCTGTTCTTCTTTCTCGTCCTGATCGTCTCCCTCGTGCAGCTGCGGCTGTTCCGCACGGACGTCGAGTATTGACGCCGGCCATTCGATAAGCACAACAAGCAAGGAGGTTACCCGTATGAGAAATACCGCATTCGTCTTCGCGAGACTGACGGCGATGGCCGCGATCGCGCTCGTCTCCCTATTTCCGATATACTGGATGGTCATGAGCTCCTTCCGCACCCACGAGGAAATTTTCAAATACGCGACGTTAAGCCCCGAGCTGTTCCTCCCGGTCAAATGGACGCTGCAAAATTACCGCGACATTTTCATGGACCCGAGCAAGCCGTTCGGCCGGTACATGCTGAACACGCTGCTGATCGCCGTCGTCGTCACGACGCTGGGGCTGATCGTGAACGCGCTGTCGGCTTTCGCCTTCGCGAAGCTGAGATTTCCGTTCAAGAAGCTGCTGCTGACGATCTTCCTGTCTTCTCTCGTCATTCCGTACGAGGTCATTATGGTTCCGCAATATTTGCTGATGCGCGATTTCGGCTGGATCAATTCGTATGCGGCGCTGATCGTGCCCCAGATCGTGTGGGTGTTCGGCATCTTCATGCTCATCCAGTTTTTCTCGGACGTTCCCAGGGACATTCTCGAGGCGGCCAGAATCGACGGCTCCGGATGGACCCGGATATTCGCCAAGATCGTACTGCCGACGGCCGTTCCGGCGCTCATTACGCTCGGGCTTATGACGTTCCTGAACCAATGGGATTCGTTCCTCTGGCCGCTGGTCGTCATTAACGAAGAGAAGAAGCAGGTGATCCAGGTCGCGATCTCCTCGTTCCAGTCGCTGCGCAACATCTCGTGGGGCAAAATCCTGGCGGCGACGTCGATCAGCTCCGTGCCGATCCTGATCGTGTTCCTGTTCCTGCAAAAATACTACGTGCAAGGCATTACGA
>JAEZZE010000104.1 GCA_023418755.1 Bacillota bacterium
CACCAAACCCAGCCATGTTCGCACGATTCTTCGGGCTAAGTTGGAACTGGAAAGCAAGCCGGAGGCGGACAGTCTCTACTCGAATCCGATCTACGGCCGGGATTGGGACGAACGGCATTATCCCGGCAAGACGAGAGGAATCGTTCATCTCTACGTGACCGGAACGGGATTCCTGTACAACATGGTACGGATTATCGCGGGGACGTTAATACAAGTGGGCGAAGGCAAGAAGGCTTCCGGAGACATCGCGGCCATTCTCGCGTCCCGCGATCGGGCGCTGGCCGGACCGACGGCGGTTCCGCACGGATTATCGCTATGGGAAGTCGTATACGAGCACTTGCGGACGTGAGGTAAACTTTAATTTTTTGCTAATCCTTGCTTGCATATACGCCAGGTTTCATGTACAATAAACTTTGTGCTTTCTGCGTGGCTACCCACGGCCCCAGCGCGGAAATGTCGCTCTTTTGGTGTGTTTGACGGAATCGGAGGGCTCCGGTTTCCACATCCAAGTCAGACGCATCGCCCACTGCAGTACTCAACTCGAATGTAATCGACGTACCCCATAAAAGCAGGGAAAATACCCGAAGGAGGATGTTTCATGCGTACTACTTATATGGCTAAGCCGCTTGAAGTCGAGCGCAAATGGCACATCATCGACGCCGAAGGCAAAACCCTCGGTCGTCTGGCCAGCGAAGCGGCATCTTTGATCCGCGGCAAACACAAGCCGGAATTTACTCCGCACATCGATACCGGAGATTTCGTTATCGTCATCAATGCGGAGAAAATCGTCCTGACAGGCAAGAAGCTGCAACAAAAGAAATACTACTCGCACTCTCACTATCCGGGCGGATTGAAGACGACGACCGCTCAGGAAATGTTGAACAAGAAGCCTGCCCGCATCATCGAAGCGGCGGTGTATGGCATGCTTCCTAAGAACAAGCTCGGACATCAGCTGCAAGGCAAGCTGAAAGTGTACGCAGGCAGCGAACATCCGCATCAAGCCCAACAACCTGAAGTTTACGAACTTCGCGGATAATAAAAGGAGGACTTTCGAATGGCTCAAGTGCAATATTTAGGAACGGGTCGCCGCAAGCACTCCGTTGCGCGGGTTCGTCTCGTGCCGGGTGAAGGCCGCATCGTGATCAACAAACGCGAAATCAACGACTACTTCGACGTAGAGACGTTGAAGCTGATCGTTAAACAACCGCTCAACCTGACCGAAACGGGCAGCAAATACGACATTCTCGTGCTCGCTCACGGCGGCGGTACTTCCGGTCAAGCCGGAGCAATCCGTCACGGAATTTCCCGCGCCCTGATCAAAGCGGATCCGGAGCTCCGCTCCCCGCTGAAGAAAGCCGGTTTCCTGACTCGCGATCCGCGTATGAAGGAACGTAAGAAATACGGCTTGAAAGCGGCTCGCCGCGCGCCTCAATTCTCCAAACGTTAATTTATCGAATCGCAACAAAGCCCTTGGCCCATGCCGGTCAAGGGCTTTTCTGCATTCTTTCGCCGCTGTACCGTCATAGGTTTCCCAGAAAAAGTTTAATCTATTTTGGATTGAAGTATTTCCGTTGCAGGCGTATAATGGGTGTATTCATACTTAAATACTAGGGTTTAAGTGGAGGTCGAGAGAATGAACTTGATTGAAAAGGAAAACTTGATCCGCGTCAAGGCGGAAGAGTTCGAGAACGCATCCGCGGAAACCGTCATCGCCTGGGCGATCGAGACGTTTCCGAACATCACGTTCGCGTGCAGCTTCGGCGCCGAGGACGTCGTTCTGGTGGACATGGTTCAGAAGATCAGCCCGTCGACGGACATTTTCTATCTGGATACGGACTTTCACTTCAAGGAGACGTACGAGACGCGCGACCGCATCGCCGAGAGGTACAACTTGAAGTTCGTCGAAGTCAAATCCAAGCTGACGCCGGAGCAGCAGGAAGCCGAGCACGGAGCGGAGCTGTGGAAGAGCGACCCGACCGCTTGCTGCAACCTGCGCAAGGTCGAGCCGCTTACCCGCGTGCTCTCCAAGTACGAAGCGTGGATTACCGGCATTCGCCGCGACCAGGCGCCTACCCGCGCCAATGCGAAGAAAGTGGAGTACGACACGAAATTCGGTCTCGTGAAGTTTAACCCGATTGCCGCTTGGACTTCGGAAGACGTATGGGCCTATATTCGGGCGAACGACTTGATTTACAATCCGCTGCACGATCGGAACTTCCCGAGCATCGGCTGCGAGCATTGCACGAAACCGGTCATGCCGGGCGAAGATCCGCGGTCCGGACGCTGGGCGGGCAATGAAAAAACGGAGTGCGGCTTGCATAAATAATAGGGTACCGAAATTCACCGCTGAACAAAGGAGCTTTCAGAAGATGAGCGCAATATTGCCGCATGGCGGAACCTTGATTAACCGAGTTGCGAAAGGGGAGGAGCGCGAAGCTCTGCTGGCCCAGGCTGCCGAGTGGGTGTCCATCCCCGTCAATGCATGGACGATCTCCGATCTGGATCTGATCGGCGTCGGGGCATTCAGTCCGTTGACCGGATTTATGAACGAGAACGATTATTTATCCGTAGTGAACGATATGAAGCTCACGAGCGGAGCGATCTGGAGCATCCCGATTACGCTGGCGGTATCCGAAGATTACGCGAAGAAGCTGTCCGTCGGCCAGAAGGCGGCCTTAGTGGGCGAAAATGACGGCATCGTCTACGGCGTCATCGACGTGGAGAGCATCTACAAGGCGGATAAGCGGTACGAAGCCGTGCAGGTGTTCAAGACGGACGACATGGAGCACCCGGGCGTGGTGAAGCTGTTCGATCGCCCCGACACCTATGTCGGCGGATCGGTGCAAGTGCTGAACCGTCCCGTTCCCGAGAAGTTCAACGAGTTTTACTTCGACCCCTCGGAAACCCGGCGCCTCTTCGCGGAGAAAGGGTGGAAGACCGTCGTGGGCTTCCAGACCCGCAATCCCGTGCACAGAGCGCATGAATATATCCAGAAAGCGGCAATGGAAATCGTCGACGGCTTGTTCCTGAATCCCCTTGTAGGGGAGACGAAGTCCGACGACGTTCCCGCCAACGTGCGGATGAAGAGCTATCTCGCGCTGCTGGAGAATTATTACCCCAATGATCGCGTGTTCCTGGGCGTCTTCCCGGCGGCCATGCGATACGCGGGCCCGCGCGAAGCGATCTTCCATGCGCTCGTGCGCAAGAACTACGGCTGCACCCACTTTATCGTCGGCCGGGACCATGCGGGCGTAGGAGACTACTACGGCACCTACGAAGCGCAGGATCTGCTCAAGACGTTCCCGCCCGAGCAACTCGGTATTACGCCGCTCTATTTCGAGCATAGCTTCTTCTGCACGAAATGCGGCAATATGGCGTCCAGCAAAACGTGTCCTCACGGCAAAGAAGATCATCTGACGCTGTCCGGCACGAAGGTTCGCGCCTTGCTGCGCGACGGAATCTGCCCGCCGCCGGAGTTTTCGCGCCCGGAAGTGGCCTCGATTCTCATCGAAGGCATGGCCGAAGCGAGCAAAAGCTATTCGATCTAACATAAAAATCCGCCTTGTCCCATATGATGTAGGGAGTTTCCCCGGGACGAGGTGGATTTATTTTGTTAAAAGGACATCGCAAATCGCGGCTTCGCCTGCCGAAAAGCCGCCAACGGGTAGTCGTCTGGGTAACGAAGCAAGCTTTGCTCAGGATCGGCATCGTCTTTTGTTTATTTGCGCTGATCGCGACGGTGTTTTTGAGCGAAATTCCGTCCTCGCGCACTTGGACGCACTGGACGCTCCCCCTGTCCGGCAAAGTAATCGCCCTTGACGCCGGCCACGGAGGCGCGGACGGAGGGGCGGTGAGCCGGGACGGAGTGATCGAGAAGGATCTGAACCTGGCCATCGTGCTTTACCTGCGGGATTATCTCCAGCAGGCCGGAGCGCTGGTGCTGCTGACGCGCGAGGGCGATTACGATCTGGCTCTGCCCGAGACGAAGGGGTATTCGCGCCGCAAGACGGAGGATTTGCTGCGCAGAGCCGACCAGGTCAGCCAAAGGCAGGCGGACCTGGCCCTTAGCATCCATATGAACAGCATGCCGTCTCCGAGATGGTCCGGCGCGCAGACGTTCTATTCGGCCGGCAATTCGGAGGGCAAGCGGTTGGCCGCGGATATCCAGGCAGAGCTCAGGAGCATGCTCGGCAATACGCAGCGGGTAGCCAAGCAAGCCGATACGGTCTACCTGCTCAAGACGCTTAAGATGCCGACCGCGCTCGTCGAAGTCGGATTTCTGTCGCATCCGGCGGAAGCCAATCTGCTTGCGGACGAAGAGTACCAACGGAAGGTGGCGGCTTCCATCTACCGCGGAATTTTGAAATTCGCATCCGAAGCGCCGGAGTCCCCCGTTCAACCCGGCGATACGGGCAAGCCTGTGCTATAATGTCAATAGTAAAGCCATGCAATACTATGTGATGAGGGGGGTCGAATTCGTGGTCACCAAGGAAAATGTGCTGGAGGCTCTGCAGTCCGTGCTTGAGCCTACCCTGAAACGAAGTTTAGCCGCTCTCGGGCTGGTTCGAGATATGATGATTCGGGAGTCCGGCGTCTCGCTGACCGTCGTTCTTCACCCGGACAGCATGGGACAGGCTTCCGGAGTGGAGCGGGACGTCGCCAAGGCGCTCTCCGGATTGGCCGAAGCTCAACCCCATATTCGTATTCGCGCGATGACGGAGCGCGAACTGGCGGAGACGGACGAAGGGCGGGGGAGCGCCGCCGCTTCCGGACCGGCAACGAAATCTCCGGCCCAGGAAGCCCCGATCCGCGGGCACGGCGCCGGTCTGGAGCAGCATACGATTCTCCATCCGGAGAGCGGAGTGGAGTTTATCGCGGTCGCCAGCGGCAAAGGCGGCGTCGGCAAGTCGACGGTTACGGTCAATCTGGCCGTCGCCCTGGCCCGCAAGGGCAAGCGCGTCGGCCTGATCGACAGCGATATCTACGGCTTCAGCGTACCGGATATGATGGGCATCGAGGAGCGTCCGGAACAGGTCGGCGACAAAATCAAGCCGATCGAGCGCTTCGGCGTGAAGGTAATCTCGATGGGTTTCTTCGTCCAGGACAACAGTCCCGTCGTCTGGCGCGGCCCGATGCTCGGGAAGATGCTGCGCAATTTCTTCGCCGAGATCGACTGGGGCGAGCTGGATTACTTGCTGCTCGACTTGCCGCCGGGAACCGGGGACGTGGCTCTGGACGTCCATCAGATGATTCCGCAGAGCAAAGAAATCATCGTGACGACGCCTCACGCGACCGCCGCGTTCGTCGCGGCCCGGGCCGGGGCGATGGCGATCAAGACGAACCACGAGATTATCGGCGTCGTCGAGAACATGTCTTACTTCGAGAGCAAGGCGACGGGAGAACGGGAGTACGTATTCGGCCGCGGAGGCGGCGGCAAGCTGGCCGAGACGCTCGGAACGGATCTGCTGGCGCAATTCCCGCTCGGAGCTCCCGATAACCATCCGGCGGAACCGGATTTCTCTCCGTCGGTGTACAAGGCGGAATCGGAAATCGGGCGCGAATATCTGGCGCTGGCGCAAACGATCATCGATCGGTGCGGTAAATAAAGCAAACGAAAAAGGCTATTCCCGAATCGGCTCATGTGCCGTCCCGGGAATAGCCTTCTTTTCGGTCAAGATTCGCCTTCTCCGCCGCCTCCGCCTCCCGATTCGCTCTCGCCGCCGCCTTCCTGGCCGCCTCCTTCGCCGCCTTCGCCGCCCTGGTCATTCTTTTTTTGCCCTTTCTTTTCGGCTTTCGGCGTGAGTTCTTCCTTCACGACGCTCTGCAGAAGCTTCATGATCTCCAGCTTGAAGAGAGGATTCTGCATCTGCTCGGACACCGAGCTCATGATCACCTTGCGGACGTCGGGATTTTTCATCGAGTCGGTCAGTATTTTTGTCATTTCCGGCGTTTTGAACATATCTACGAGTTCTTTCTGATAGGCCGGATCTTTCATCAGATCCTTATGGATCTGCTTATTATCCTTGCTGACCGCTTTGGCGAATTCTCCCGCGAATTTAGGGTCGCGCATGATTCCTTCCAGAACGGTGGAATATTCCGGCGCCGTCAGAACGTCTTTTACGACTAATCTGACCTGGGCCTGATCCGAAGGAGTCATGCTTTTCATCTGAAGCGTGCTTTCGCCGTATTGCGCGGTGGAGGCTTTCTCCATCGCCTTCTGAGCCTCTTCGGAGCCCAGAATGTCGATGACCATCGATTTAACTTCTTTATAACTGACTTGCGCATTGCCCCCGCCCCCGGATTCTTGTCCGCAAGAGGTGAGCAGGAGAGAAGCCCCCAGCAGACATCCGAACCATCGCAGGCGATATCGCATACCGTCCACTCCCTTCATAGGGTTTATGGCTGTAGTATGCTTCGACAACCTTGTGAATATAAGGAGTTGTTCATGGCTTTTTAGCTTGTTCATGGTAAAATGAAGGTTGATTAATCAGAGGAGGTTTCCCCACTTGAGCTTACGCAAATGGATGAAATTATTCGGCATGACAATTCTGATCGGGGCCATCGTCACGGTAGCCGGTAGCGTGTGCATTCAATTGTTCAACCCCGATTTTCGCAACGTAGAGGCGAGCGGGTGGCTGTCTTACGTTCTGATGATGGCTCTGATCGGAATGACTTTCGGAGCGTTCGCGCATATGGGTTTTTTCGCGTATATGATGTTGAATTATATCGCCCGAAGCATTTTCAAGCGTCCTTATTACTGGGTTGCGATTCAAGGCTTTCTCGCCCTGTTCGTTCTGATCGAAATCGGCTATTGGACATACGATTCCGACTTCCCGAGCACGACTTTCTGGGTCGTTCCGCTGGCGCTGCTCGCCGGAGCGGCATTGGTGGCCTGGTTAAAGGTCAGCCAGACGTCCGCGGGGGCGTGGATTCCGACGATTTTCTTCATGGTCGCGATCACCGTGCTGGAAGCGATCCCCGCGTTCAGGACGGGAGATCTTTCCTCTCTTCTATACCAATTGATTCCGTTGTATATTTGCAACGGCTACCAGATCATGCAATTGCACAAAATATTGGGACAGCCGACCGGATCGCGGCCGGCCGTCGCCTCCGTTAAATAAAATACGGGGATGCGAGCTCGTTCCAGGCGGAACGGTCCTGCACGATCTTGCTCTTGGTTTCCGTCTGGTTGATCAGTTGGGATACGGTCACGAATTCATAGCCTTTGGCACGCAATTGGTCGATAATAAGAGGCAGCGCTTGATGCGTCTGCTTGCTGGAGTCGCTGGCGTGCATAAGCACGATATCGCCTTCGTGAGCGCTCTCGACGACCCGGTTCACGATCATGTCCGCCCCCGGGTTTTTCCAATCCAACGAATCGGTATCCCATTGAATGACCTTGTAATTGAGCTCGTCGGCAATGCGGAGAACGCGTTTGTCGAAATCCCCGTTAGGCAGTCGGATCAGGGTAGGGGATTTGCCGGTCATATCCCGTAAAATGCCGTCCGCGATCGTAATTTGACGGCGGATTTCCTCGTCGCTGTATTGGCTGTAGTTGTCGTGCTTATGGCCGTGGCTGCCGATTTCATACCCGGCTTCCGCGATTTTTTTCACGAGATCCGGGTGAGCTTTGCTCCAGGGGGAAGACAAGAAGAAAGTAACGTTCCGTACGTTCTTCGACTTCAGAATTTCTAGGATCGGCTCCGCTCTCTTTTCTCCCCAGCTGATGTCGAACGTCAGGGCCACCACTTTGCGATCCGTCGGCACGTTGTAGACCGCGGCGGGAGGGTGCGGGGCGAAGACGCTCAGGTTGTTTTTCTCGACCCAGATGACGGCTACGGATAGAATGGCCGCAACGGTAAGGAAAAATGCTTTTTTAATGCGTTGTCCGTTAAAAACGAAAAAATGATTCATGGATTCGATCGGCTCCTTTCCGGAGTGGAATGGTCTAACGACTCTTCAGCTTGCATAAAACGATGGACTAGCCGCCGGACTCGGATACTATCAATGTATGCTTGACCCATAGAGATATTCGTATAGAGGTAGTACAAAATCCGCACCGGACTTTCGCTGGGCGCGATTCGTCAGCGTCAATGGTTATTAGCCGGCCGAATGGGGGAAAAGCTTATGTTTACGCGCGCAGGCTTGCTGCTCGCTTGGAAGGAGATTCGTCCTTACTTCATCTTCGCGATGATGCTGTTTTTCGCCGGAATGGTCATCGGGGGAACTCCGAACGCTCCGACGGAGTACTTGAACGAGCAGATGAGCAAGATCGCTTCGATCTCGACCTCGATTCAAAAATCCGATACCCCCGAAATGACGGCGTTCCTGCTCATCACGGTGAATAATATCATCGCATCGTTGATGGCTATGGGAATGGGCATTATCGCGGGGCTGATGCCGATCTATACGCTCGTTGCCAACGGAATGATGGTCGGCTACTTGCTGTCGGGCTTCTCGGCGAACGGAGAGAACGTCTTTCAGCTTGTCGTTAAGGGCTTGCTTCCCCATGGCATTCTGGAAATGTCCGCGGTGTTCCTCGCATGCGCGTTCGGGATCAGATTCGGCATGACCTTGATCGGAGGGGTGTTCGGCTCCGCCTTCGGAAGAAAAGAGCCCTGGAGCCCGTTTGTCCGTACCGCGACGGGGGCGGTACCGGCATTAATCGTCATTATCCTTTTGCTGCTGCTGGGCGCGGTGGTCGAGAGCACGATTACGTATTGGCTGATGAAATCTTAATCCCGACGAGGGGGCGAATTGTCCGAGCGATGGACTCCTTGTCATAAAGTTGGCAGAAAAGGAGCATAACAGTAGAACACGCCGGAGCATTCCCAGGGGTTCATACCGTGCGAACGTTCCGGCCCTCTAAGCTGCATAACACGGGAGGGTTCGCGCTCTATGCTCGGTATGATGTTTACGGACAAGGAATGCAAGGAATTCGACTATTTGCTCCGCAAGGAAATGGACGAAATGCTGCTCGATATGAGCGACCGCCGATTGGACGGACCGGTTAAAGAAGCCATAACGAGACGGTATAAAATCATTTTTCGCATGTACGCCCGCATTTCTCCGCCGAGAGAATTGTCCCGGTACGCGCTTGGGCTGAAGTCGCAGAGCCACAAATCTTGAAAAAATCGCAATTAAAGCTTGACCTGCATCATGCTTATGTGATAAATTAGCTTTCGCCCCGTTATTCAAGGGGACAAGCCGAGAAGCTTGAATGGCGACAGAGATGCACCAGAAAATACCTGTTGCCAAGAGCTGGTCAGCTGTGATATATTATAAAAGTCGCCGTTAACGCGGTGGCGAAAAAGGTAACACCGATTGTTCTTTGAAAACTGAACATTGAGCGTAAGAAACAACAAGCAATACCAGTTGTAAATCATGAGCCTTCTGGCTCTCTTGTACTTCGCGATTTCGACTCTCGGGATTCCTTGCGGAAC
>JAEZZE010000182.1 GCA_023418755.1 Bacillota bacterium
CAGGATTGGGAGAACAAAGGTTGCTTCGAGTCGCTGGCGTCGGGCTCGGGCCTGGCGAAACGGTTTAAGGAGATTGACGACAAATCGCGAAAGATGTCCGCCCAAGACATATTCGACGCGGCAAGACGAGGAGATCAGACGGGCTTGCGGTTGATCGGCGAGTTTATCGACTACCTGTCGATTTCGATTCTGAACATGATCTCGGTCGTCAATCCGGAGAAAATCGTCATGATGGGCGGCATCTCCAACGCGTCGGATTTATTTTTGGCCGAAGTGAACGCCAAGATCAGAAAGCATACTTTCTCACGAACGAACGTCGAAGTGACGGTTTCGGAATTGAAGGAGCAAGCTCCTCTGTACGGCATCGCGATTTTGGCTTTGCGGAAGGTGCAGCCGACGGTCGAGTATTTGAAAGATATTAAGCTGGTTTAACGTTACCGGGGGGTGACCGCTGTGCAAGTCATGGAAATCAAAAAGCTAAGCAAAGTTTTTTCGGGCATTTCCGGCGAAGTAACCGCTCTCGATAAAATCGATTTTTCCGTCAAGCAAGGCGAGTTCGTGTCCATCGTCGGCACGTCGGGCTGCGGCAAGTCGACGCTGCTCAGTATTATTGCCGGGTTGGACAGCCATACTTCCGGAGACTTGCTCGTGAAGGGGAAGCCGGTGTCGGGGCCAAGCTCGGAGCGGGCGGTCGTGTTCCAATCCGACGCGACCTTCCCCTGGCTGACCGTTAGCCAAAACATCGAATACGGGATGAAAGTGAAGGGCATCCCGGCGCAAGAGAGGAAATCGAAAGTCGAAGATCTGCTTAAGCTGCTCGAGTTGGAGAAGTTTCGCGACGCCTATCCGCGCGAACTGTCGGGAGGCATGAGGAAGCGGATCGATATCGGACGCGCCTATGCCGTCGAACCGCAAATTCTGCTGATGGACGAGCCTTTCGGCGCTTTGGATGTCGTGACTCGCGAGATGATGCAGTCGGAGCTTCTCCGCATATGGTCGGATAAGAAAACGACGGTCGTATTCGTGACGCACGATTTGGAGGAGGCGATGTTCCTGTCCGACCGCGTCGTTATGCTAAGCCCGCGCCCGGGACGGCTTAAAGAAATCATCGAAATGCCTTTCGCCAGACCGCGCAACGAAGACCTGCGGGAATCCCGCGAATTCTACGAGCTCCGCAACCAACTGCGGAAAAACATGGGATAGGGGGCGCGCGTCATGAAAGTTAAACTACTCGGCTATATGTCGATCCTGTTTTTAATCGCCGTGTGGCTGGTGCTGACGCTCGGGAAAATCGTCGACCCGCTTTTCCTTCCGGGGCCGCGGCAGCTGTTCGACGTCGTTTCCACCTCTTACGCCGATTTGTCCATGCATATGGGCTATACGTTAATGAGGCAATTTTCGGGCTTCTTCATCGGATCGGCGCTGGGCATCGTGTTCGGACTGCTCATTGCCTCCAACCGATATATACAGGCGTTGATGGACCCGGTTATCGAAATCTTGCGTCCGGTTCCTCCGCTGGCCATCATACCGATGCTCATTCTATGGCTCGGCATCGGTCCCGTTCCGCAAATCTTGCTGGTCATCTTCGGCACTTTCGTCATCCTGGTCGTCAGTACGGTGGAGGCGGTCAAGAACGTGCCGAAAATTTATACGAACGCGGCCCGAACCTTGGGCGCGGGTTGGCTGTACATTTACAGAACCGTCATCTTGCCGGCGATCGTTCCTTCGCTTGTCGGCGCCATTCGCGTCGCGGCCGGAGCGTCGTTCGGTCTCGTCGTCGCCGCCGAGTTCATGGGCGCCCAGGAAGGCATCGGCTACTACATGATCATCGCCCAGCGATATTTGCGCACGGATATGATTCTGGTCAGCATCGTCTTGATTAGCGCGATCGCGTGGATCGTCGACCAGGCCATTCGCAAAATCGAAAAGCGGATGACGCGTTGGTCGGAACGCCATTCCTGATTCTTTCACCGATTAAGGGACTAACTGCCGATCTCGCGGGAAATCTTCGGCGAAGCGGCGGATCCAATAAGACACACATCCTAGATAAGGGGAGAAATCGCAATGAGAAAAAGCTTGTCCCTGTTGTTGGCATTGGTTGTTCTGTCCGTAGGTTTGGCTGCATGCTCCGGGAACGGCAAGAAAGAAGGAGAGCCGGCTTCGAGCGGCGGCAAGGCCGTGAAGGAGCTAAGCATGGGATTGATGCCTTACTACGATTACGCGCCTTGGGCTCTGGCCGATGAGAAAGGTTTCTTCGAAGAAGAGGGAATCAAGCTGAAAACGACTATGTTCCCCGTCGAGGGCAACGTCGCGCCGGCGCTCGTCAACGGCTCGATCGACGTCGGCGGCTTCTCCGACACTCCGTCGATTACGTTGGCGTCGCAATTCAAGGATTTGCGAATGATCAGCTTTCTGAACATCTTCAAAGGCTATGCAATCATCGCGGATAAAGATAAAGGCTTCAAAACGTACGAAGAGCTGCTCCAAGAAACGAACGATCCGCAGCAAGCGGCGGTCGAAGCGGGCAAGCAGTTAAAAGGCAAGTCGATCGTTACGACGTCCGGGGCGGCTTTCTATATGGTGCTTGAGCAAGCGCTCTCCAATGCCGGGCTTACGATGGACGACGTGAAGGTGGTCGACATGGAACCGGACGTCGGCGTCACGGCGTTCATCTCCGGAACGGGCGACTTCTACTTGGGCGGCCTGCCGCAGCGCGAGAAGCTCCAAAGCGAAGGCTTTGCCCCGCTTATCAGCGGCGAGCAGATCGGGCCGGGAGCGGTCAGTCTGGCCGGTCTGGCGACGACGAAGAAATTCATGGAAGCCAATCCGGAAATGATCGACAGCCTGCAGAAGGTATGGTTCAAGACGATGGATTATATCCAGTCGAATCCGGACGACGCATACGCTTCCTTGGCCGCTTGGGCCAACAAACAAAACGGCGGATCCAGCACGGGCGAAGACGTGGCGAAATTCATCGACGACTACGTCATTTTCGCGAAAACGGCGGAGGAAGCGAAAGCCTACTTCTATGACGACAATTCGCAAACCAACTGGAAGAAGCGGTACGAGTTTCTGGTGAAATATCACGAGGATACGGGAGTCATCAAGAAAGGCTCCATCAACCTGGAAGAGCTTGTGCCGGCGCAATCGCTGCTGAAGTAATCGGATCATCGAGCAGGAAGAAAGGAAGGCGAGGCGTTCACATGGCGGGAATTCATTTGCACCCTCACGATGTCATAGACGAAGGACCCGAACGGATCTTCGCGAGAATCGGCCGAATGGGCGGCACGGAATATTTGTTTCCGGAAGTGAATACGATCTTCGAGCGCAACCCGTATCCGACCGGGAAGCTTCCCCATAACCCGGTGCGCGAATACGTGCAAAGCTACGGAACGCTGCATGTCGACTTGGATTCGCGTTCGATCTATCCGGCGCTGTACCAGAAGGTGGACGAATCGGTCTCGCCGGCGCAGGATCCGATGGCGATCATGCGCGATGCGCTCGCGGGTACCGAATACAAGCCGATTCTATGGGTGAACGTGTTGAACGGGCATTTTCAAGGCGACGTAAGCGGCAACGGAGTCGTCAACTTCAAAGGTGAGGTTGCCGAGCATTGGCTATGCCCGAACGCGCCCGACGTCGTGCCGATGTGGTCCCGCATGCTGGGCGCGATTACGGAAAAGTACGGTTTTCGGACGTATCTGATCGATCGCATCCGATTCCCGGATTGGGCGGGCAAGGAAGTCAGGCCGGAAAACATCTTCAGTTGCTTCTGTCCGCACTGCGTGTCGCGGATGTCCTCGGAAGGGATTCAGGTTCCGCTTCTTCTTCAAGACATGCGGGAGGTGGCGACGCTGCTCCGGGAACGGCAATTTTCCCGGGCCGTCGACCTGCTGCAACGTTCCGAGCGTCTGCGCAGATGGGCGGAGTTCCGCATGGACAGCGTGTCCGCGTTCGTCGAGAGGCTAGCGGCGGCTACGCGCGCCATCAATCCCGATATCCGCTTGTGGCTTGATTTATGGCCGCCTTCGTACGCTTGGCTGCTTGGCCAGGATTACGC
>JAEZZE010000200.1 GCA_023418755.1 Bacillota bacterium
AAGGTGTACATCCAGCAGCTCGATTTCTCCAGCGTCGCCAGAACCGAAGGAGGCAAGAGCGACAAGCCGGCTATCATCTGGGTAGGCGAAGCGAGCGGAGCGACGATGTCGGAAGCGATCATCGAGCTGTATCAAACGACCCAGCAGACCGTGTTCTGGGGACATCTCAATTCGATCGTCCTCTCGAAGAGAGCGCTCGAGCACGGGGATCTGCTCGGGGTAATCGATTCCTTGATCCGGTTTCCGGAAATCCGCTACACTCCTTGGGTCTTCGGAACGGATACTCCCATTAAAGAAATTTTCACGACGAGGCCCTTCTTCGACTTATCGCCCATGAATTCCATATTGTACGCGCCCGAGACGAACTACAGCCAGCGGCCGATCATCGCGCCGCTGCGGTTTTCGAGCTTCATCAGGGAGCTTCGGGAGCCGGGCAAGACGGCGCTGCTCCCCTCCCTATCCGTGTCGAGCCATACGTGGACGCAAAATCGCAAACCCGACCCGAAGCTGGAGATCGACGGCGTATACGCGTTGCGGAACACCCGATACCTGCATCGCCTGAATGCTGAGAAGCTTCTGGGCGTCCGTTGGCTCGACCACAGGAAGCAAGGCTCGAGGGTCATGTTGACCGACGGCGGCGAACGCGTAGCTACCCTTCGTCTTACGAAGCCAAGAACGAAAGTGAGTATCCAAATGAAAAACGGAGAGCCCGTCTTTAACGTGGAACTCAAAGCCGCCGCGGCGGTATTGGAATTGTGGAGGCCGGAATCGGAAAAGGATTTGGAAAAACTGGCCGGGGCGCAAATCGAGGAGCAGATCCGAACGACTCATCGTCTCGGGCAAGAGGCGCATATCGACATTCTTGACCTGGAGCACCGCTTATATCGCCGAAATTATGCGGCATGGAAGCGCCTGACTTCGGACGGCCGCACGCCGCTTGCTTCGCCCCGTCTCGGCGAGGTGAAGACGACCGTCAAGATCGCCAGCAGCGGCATGTACAAGCTGAACCGGAGAATGACGGCTTACTAAGACTTCAAATTGGCTCGGATGGCGCGGTCGTCGGGCATCCGCTTGATTATCGACGGCCATACTCCCGACTCGCTGCAATCGGAAGTTCGAAGCCGTTGCGGCCGCCGATCCGTATCCGTATCACGAATTCGCCGCGTTCGTTAATTGTTCCAGTTGCTTAAGCAGATCTTCTCGCGGAAAATGCTCGCCGATCAGCACGAGGACATCGTGCACGGTGCCTTGGGGCGTTATCTTGAGAAAGTCGCTTTCTCGATAGGCGTATTGAAACAAAAAACGGCTCTCCGTGTCTCGGAACGTGACGATTCCTTTGCCCCGATAGACCGTTTCCGGCAAACGGCCGACCCATTCCTCGAAAGCTCGGCTGTCGACCGGACCCGGCAAATAATACGTCATTGCGTTGACGTGATCATGGGCGGAATTTCCGTTGCTCCCATGCGCATGAGGATGCGAATGAGGTTGCGGGTCATGGCGATGGCCGCAGCCCGGAGGGCAAGGCTCGACGGTATCGGTTCCGGCTGGGAAGAAGCCCCGATCGCTTGCGTAGATCGTCTCCGGTTCGAGTTGAGCTCTCACGGTCGAGACGAGCCGGGCCTTCGGGTTCCAGTGCGCGATCAGCGCTTGCAGCTCGGACATCTCGGCGGCTCCGACGAGATCGGCCTTATTTAACAGGACGAAGCTTGCCGCAGAAATTTGCTCCCTCATCAGCTTATAGGTTTTGCCGGCGCCGATTCGAACCCGATCGAGCAAATGGCGCGCGTCGGCCACCGCGACGACGCCCCGCAGCTCCAGCTTCTCGTACAGGGATGCTTCCGTCACCGAATCCATGATCTCGAGCGGCCGGGCAATTCCGGTCGTCTCGATCCAGATGGCGTCCGGACGATGCTCCCGGGCGAGTTTCGTCAGCTCCATGCCTAGATCCGCGCGAATCGTGCAGCAGATGCAGCCTCCCAGCATTTCCGCCATCGGGACGTCGTTGCCCAGCAAGGAGCCTTCCACGTTGGCGTCTCCGACCTCGTTAAGCAATACGGCGACTTTGCGTCCCGAATCGCGGGCCTCATCCAATAAACGATTAAGCAGCGTCGTCTTGCCGCTGCCGAGAAAACCGGTCAGTACGTAAACGGGAATTATCCGATCCATCGCGGGGGAAGCTCCTTTGCAGTTAACTAGGATAAGTACCTGGAACCGCCGTACAGCAGCAGAAACTGATCTTTGGCCAGCTCTCTCATCTCGTCGTCGAACCCTCGGATTTCGTCGAGAAGTTCGAGCCGGTCCCCCTCAAGGGGCTGAGCTTCCGCATAAACCAGCCATTGCGCCAGATCGGCGGCAGCGCGAGCGCGATCGAAATAGTGATGGTACCATACCGAAGCGCGTTCGAGATAAGCCTGGGCATCGAACGGACTCAATTCGATCGTTTTCGAGAACGCCGAGATCGCTTCGTCGTGACGATTCATCCGATTGTACAAATGGCCCAAATTGTAGAAACCCTGAGCGTCATCCGGAACGAGCTCCGTGTAGGCGGACATATCCATCATGGCTCCGTCGAGGTCTTCCATGCGATAATGGATCAAGCCTCGGAGCCATGTCAGCCGGGGATTCGTACCCGTCAGCTGAAGTCCCCGGTTACAATCGTCCAACGCATCTTCCCATCGTTCCGCCGCAAACCGGCAGCGCGCGCGCCGATCGCAAATCTGGGGATTGTCCGGCTCCAACGCCAGCGCGCGGGAATAATCGGCGTCCGCAAGCTCGTAATTGCCCATGCCCATATACAGCTCCGCCATCGCGTAAGCCGTCTTGCTTTCCTTCAGCAGGCTTTCGTCCAGCCGGATAGCGGCCTGAACGTCGAGCATGGCGTCTTCGTACCGGTCCTCCATATAGCGGGAATAACTGCGGCGCATATAGCCTTCCGCCGATTGTTCCAGCGTTAAAGCCTGCGTGTAAGCTTCGCCGGCGTCGCCGTATTGCGCGGCGTCGATCAGGATTTCCGCCCGCTGCTTCCAATTCAGCGCATCGTCGGGCTCCATGTCCGTCAATTCCGTATTCTCCCGGAGCGCCTCGTCCCCCCGACCGGATTCGCGGTACGCATCCGCCAGCCAGTAACGAACGACGGTATGCTCGGGAAACCGTTCTTTGGCTTCGTTCAGGACGCGCACCATCTCCTCCATTCGTTCCTGCGAGCGATAAAGAGCGCTTAGCTCCAAATAGCCCGGCAGCCACTGCGGATTCGCCGAGACCAGTCCGGACAGCGCCTCCTCCGCCTCCCGCGGCCGCTCCAACCGGCGCAGCAGCTGCCCGCGACGCAACCGTAAGTCCGCGTCGTCCGGATAGCTTTCAAGCGCATCGCGAATCGAAGCAAGAGCCCCCGCCAGATCGCCCGAGGTCTCCCGCAGCTTCGATTCGTAATGCAGGAAGCCGCATTCCTCCTCGGCTCCTTGGATGAACGTGCCGATCGCGGCGGGGGAATATCTCGTTCTCGCTTGGTAATTCGCGAAGCCCCGTTTATCTTGCGCGCGCCAATCCTTCTGCATTCGGACCGCCATGCTTAACGAGAGAAGGGCCTCGTCCGTCCGATCCAGCATCTCCAACGCCTGCGCCCGGCGGAAATAGTAATGAGGAATCGTCGTATCCTCGTTCGCGCACGCGCTCGCATAGCTCGCTTCCGCATCCTCGTAACGGCCCATTTTCATATAGACGTTGCCGAGTTCGTAATGCGTGGAAGCTTTGGAATCTTCCCGCCTGCGCAGAACCTCGCGGAAATCCCGCTCCGCCTGCTCGTATTCTCCCCGATTGTTATGGGAGATCGCCCTCGTATACCAAACCATGTACGATTCCGGCGAGAGCTCGATGGCGGCGTCCAGGTCCGCGATCGCTTTTTCCTCTTGGCCAAGCTCATTGTAGATATGGGCTCGTCTTTCATAAGCTTGAGCGTTCCGGTTCCGCTCCAAGAGGGACGTCAGAAGTCCGACGGCTTGCTCGGACTTCCCGCACTCGTGGAGCAGGCCGGCATAGTCGACGCTCTCTTGCGCGGTCATCCTTTCGGTTCCCCAGCGCTCGTGCCAGCGGATCGACTTCCGCAGCTTCTGCTGCTTTCTCCGCTTCTTGGCCATCCAGCGGGCAATGACATGCAGCATGGGCTTCGTCCTCCTTCCGGCTTGACGCAAAAGCTGCCGAGCGACTCGGCAGCTTCCTTAATCTCTGAACTCTTCCGCGGTCTCCGAGCTTTCCTCGACGGCATATTCGAAATCGTCGATATCGAACAGCTGCACGGGAACCGAGTTCTGTACGACTTTGTCCTGGAACTCGATTTGATCGGTCAAAATCGGGCATTGCAGCTTGATCCCCATTAGAATGACTTCCGTCTCGATCGGATCGAACGCTTCGCCGTACTGCATGTTCTCCGCCGCGTTCACGATGACGAGCGATACGTTGTCGTTGATCGGCAGCGGCGGGCTTTCCCGCCACGGCGCCATCAGCGCGCGTTCGATTTTCTTTTTATTAAACGAATCCTCGAAGTAGGCAATCATCTCTCCGATCTTCGTTTTGACGTAGGCATCGTCTTCCGCTTCCGGCATGACCGGCTCCGGGCTGTCTTTCATATCGTAGAGCTCCATTACCGAAGTATAGGGTATCCTGTATTCGACAGGACGCTTCGGTAGAAGCAGTTGACCGTAAATGGCGATCATGACGGCCTCGATGACAAAACGCCGACTCATCTTTGCATTTCCCTCCCACAATCTTACCGCGCCTTGCGCATTGTTTTACATTATATCACAAGCCTAAACGGCTGTCGCCGTTCTTTGAAAGCGGGCGCGGCTGCGGTATAATATTCCATGAAGTTTTCCATATTATTGCCGTTAAGGGGCTGTCGGAGATGTCGATGTCGGAGTCTGCCTTTCATCAGTATATGCGGGCCGAACCGGAGGAATTAGAGCAAACGTACAGCGATCGGATCGCGCGGGGCGGTTATTTTTCCTTCTACCGGTTTATCGAAGATTTTCGCGAAGGGCTGCGAGAATACGCCGACGGCGATATTCCGCTCATTCGCCGCAAGCTGTCCAGGGCCCGCGAGCTGTTCCCCGACCCTGAACGGTTCAGCCCGTCCTGGAGCGCCGTCTGGGACGAGTTCGATCTCATCTTCGCCGTCAAGAACGATGTAATGGCCGCTATCCCGCTCCCGAACCGCGGCGGGGAATGGCAAATTCTGCTCGACAACCCGTATTCGCATCAGCAGGTCGTCTGCTATCCCGGCCTTCCGTTCCTGGAGGCGGCTTATTTGTACGGCTATTTCCAACGGGAGCTGAAGCCTAACGAAGTGTTGAGGATGCAGAAGGTATCGGACCTGCTATCCGTTACGGGCAGCAAAACCGCCTCTTTGCTGCCGGATGCATGATGCCGGTTCCGGGCGATTCGGGCCGCTTGTCGATGGAAAGGCTACGAGCACCGAGACGCATCGCGCAGCCGATAATCGAGCCCGGCGGACTCGAGCGCGGCTATCCGCCGGACTCGCTTGCAACCGACCGACAATCCAGCAGGTAGCTTGGCGGGCCAGCAGGTAGCGGACAGGCTAACGGGCAGCCGGCAGGCAGCAGGCAACCGACAGACTAGAGGCAGCCGGCCGGCAGGCTTGGCGCCATAGACATAAAACAAAGCGTCCCTCGACATTCGAAGGACGCTTTGTTTTATGTCGTTAAATGTCTGGCGCCGTACCGGCATCGAGCACGCCGTCCCGATATTGGACGACGCGCCTCGGATCGTTGCGCAGCTTGACGTTGGCCATCTTCGCTTCGTGCTCGGTTAGCCGCACCGCTTCCCAGGCTTCGAGATTCGCGGCTTCGTCCCCCGGCGGAACTCCCGCCTGAGCCAGAGCCGCTTTAACGGCCTCGGTGCCGGGTTCGTCGTCCCACTGGACGACCCCATAATAATCCAGCTGATATCCGTTCCTCTGCAGGCTGGCCAGCAGCGTTCCCGGAGCCGCATGTCGAAGCGCGTACGGCATCCTCCCCACTCCCGTCCGATCAGAGATACGGATTGTCGTGCTTCGCCTTCAGCACGTTCCAGCGCCGTTCGATCTCGGCCTCGAATTCCCGCAGCGTTTCCGCGTACTCCGGCTTGTTCAGATGCCTCGTCTTGCCCATCATTTTCAACCAGTCGCCTACGGGAACCCTTTTTCCCTTCTCTTCGGGGTTGTAGGTGATCGTCGTAACGCCTCTCTCGACCTCGTAAAGCGGGAAGAAGCAGCTGTTCACCGCATGATCGATAATGTCGGAGCCGTCCTTGTCCTCGGATAGCCAGTTAAGCGGACAAGTGATCAGAATTTTGCCGTACACGAGACCGACGTTCTGCGCGTACCACTGCGCCTTGGCCCCTTTGCGCACGAGATCCTGAGGACTCGCCTCGCTGCCGGTGAAGACGTAAGGAATATTCGTAGCGGCCATAATTTGCGCGGTATCCTTGTGGTGGAACACTTTGCCGCCCTGGAACTTGCCGACGTTGGACGTCGAAGTCCGGTGCCCCATCGGCGTCGAATACGAGAGTTGAGCGCCCGTGTTCATGTAGCCTTCGTTGTCGTATTCGAGGATAATCATTTTATGATTGCGAAGCGCCGCGCCGATCGCCGGACCCATGCCGATATCCATGCCGCCGTCTCCCGTGATCATAACGAACGTGAAATCGTCTTTCAGCCCGTACTGGTCGAGCTCGCCCCGGCGCTTGCGCTCGTGGAACATTTCGACGACGCCGGACAAAGTCGCCGCTCCGTTCTGGAACAGGTTGTGAATATACGTCGCCTTATGGGCCGAATACGGATAACCCGTCGTGACG
>JAEZZE010000387.1 GCA_023418755.1 Bacillota bacterium
CGTGATTATCAATCGCGCCCGGGCCTCGTTCTTGCCAATAAGCCCGCACGTAGTGCTTATCATTCGCGTCCGGGCCTCGTTCTAGCCAATAAGCCCGCACGGCGTGCTTATCTGTCGTACTCCGGCCCAGTCCGGGCCAATAAGCCCGCACGGCGTGCTTATCTGTCGCACCCGGGCCACGTTCTGGCCAATAAGCCCGCACGGCGTGCCTATCAGTTTCGCCCTGTTTTTTTCTTGACCGATCATCTTGCACGCCCCTACTTAGGGGCTAGCCCCCTATACTCCGTACTCCGCAACTTGGCTATTCAAACTCTTTTTGAACCTTCCTCTTCATTTCCCGTCATTTACTACCGACGGGTATAGTAGAATCGGAATTGCTTCAAGAATTTCCGAAAGTTAACCCTGCAAAGCGAGGCCGCACCCGAGATGGAACGACCCAAACCTCATCCGACAAAAAAAACGATCGTCAAACGGAACGTCTTAAGAAACACAGCCATCCAGCACCGGGCTTTACGGCTTGCCGTTTATTTTCGAACAAGCAAAAAAGACCAAAGGCAAGATCCGCCGCGGTGCAGCGGAACTTGCCGAAAGTCGGGCGGCAGATTGCCGCTTATCGCGGAAGCCTACGGTCTGAGCCGGTCTGGAGGCCCTTCTCCCGCTACGCCCTCCCCGTCAGGTTCCGCAGAACGTCCGGTAAGGGAGTCCCGACGGCTCGGGCGGCGCGCAATACGGAGCTTGCTCGGGGGAATGCGCGTAAGGCTGCGCGAGCGCGGCGAGCAGTCGCTCCATGGGGCCGTAATCGCCTCGCTCCGATGCGGCTTCCAGCGCCTCCTCTACCCGATGGTTGCGAGGGATGACGGCCGGGTTGCTCCCCTGCATCAGAAGTCGCGCCTCATCCCTGCTTGCCGCCTGCCTCTCCAGCCTCGCCTGCCACCGCTCCTGCCAGCTCCGAAACTCCTCTGCGCCATAAAGCGGCGTCTCCTCCGGCGCATCCGCGGTCAGCGCACGGAAAGTGTTCGTGTAGTCCGCGCGATGCTTCTGCATCAGGACGAGAAGGTCCTGGACCAACTCTTCGTCCTGATCCTCCGCGTCGGATATCCCCAGCTTCGCCCGCATGCCCGTCAGCCAATGCCCGCGGTACTTCTCGCCGAACTCTTCGAGCGAGCCTTCGGCGATAGAGATCGCTCGCGCCTCTTCGTCATGCAGCAGGGGCAGCAGCGTCTCCGCGAATCTCGCCAAATTCCAGAGAGCGATCTGAGGCTGATTGCCGTAAGCATATCGCCCCTGCGAGTCGATCGAACTGAACACCGTCGCCGGGTCGTAGACGTCCATGAACGCGCACGGACCGTAGTCGATCGTTTCGCCGCTGAGCGCCATATTGTCGGTATTCATTACCCCATGAATAAAACCGACCAGCTGCCACTGGGCGATCAGCTTGGCTTGACGGCGAACCGCTTCCTTCAGAAGCGGGAGGGCGCTTCCGCTCCCGCCGCCGCTCGTCTTCCCGTCTGCTTCGGCGTCTGCGGCCGCCTCCGGGAAATGCCGCCGCAGCGTGTAATCCGCCAGCGCCCGAAGCTCATCGACGCCTCCCCACGCCGCCGCGTATTGGAACGTCCCGACGCGAATGTGACTGGCGGCTACGCGGGTCAGTATGGCGCCCGGCAGCTCCTTCTCGCGCTGGATCGGCTGTCCGGTCGTCACGACCGCCAAGCTTCGCGTCGTCGGGATGCCGAGCGCGTGCATCGCTTCGCTGATAATATATTCGCGCAGCATCGGACCCAAAGCCGCTCTCCCGTCGCCGCCGCGGGAATACGGCGTTCTGCCGGAGCCCTTGAGCTGAATGTCGAAGCGTTCTCCCTGGGGCGTGATCTGCTCGCCTAGAAGCAAGGCTCTTCCGTCTCCGAGACGGTTGAAATGCCCGAACTGATGGCCCGCGTAGGCTTGAGCGAGAGGCTCGGCTCCTTCCGGAATCCGGTTGCCGGCGAATACGTCCGCCGCGGCGCCGTCCCGCAGCGCTTCGGCGTTCAGCCCGAGCGACTCCGCAAGCCGCTCGTTGAGAACGGCCAGCTTCGGCGCGCGCACCGGCGTCGGGCTCATCTTCGCGTATAGCGTCTCCGGCAGCCTCGCATAGCTGTTATCGAAGTTCCACCCCGCGCCCCTCGGCTCGTTCTTCTCTTTTTCCATGTATTTTCACCTTGATCCTGACAAGATATTTAACCGCCTTTGCATGGCTTGCAGCTTTATTATACCCCCGGAAGGCCGGATGAGGGCAGCTGCCGGAATATTTAAGTTTACCTTATCGCGTTTCGTTCCGAGTCAAGGGCAAGCTTCCTATCTCTTGATAAGCTTTCGCCCGCCGACTATACCCGCTCGTACAACGAGCCATCCAACTTTTGGAGAAAAGGCGTCCACGCCCCCGTCGAATACAACTGAAGCCGATGCATGGCGCGAGTGCAAGCCGTATAGAACAGCTTGCGCTCGTCCTCCTTCCCGTAAGTATCCGACGAAGCATCGTAGATCAGCACCGCGTCGAACTCGACGCCCTTGGCCAAATAAGCGGAAATGACCATAACCCCTTTCTCGAAAAAGAGCGTCTTCTTCGAAATGAGGCGCAGGTCCCTGCACCCCTGGCCGGTCAGGAGATCGTATGCCTCTATGCTCTCCGCCGCGGTTTTCGTAATCACGGCAAGGGTATCGAACCCCTCTTCCCGAAGCTCGGCCAGAGCCGCCGATAGCTTGGCGGCACGCTCCTCGGAATCCCGCGCGGACACGAGGAGCGGCTTGCCTCCGCTTCTCTCGAACGGCACGATTTCCTCTCCGTCCGGCAGCAGCCTCTTCGTAAAGTCCACGATTTCGCGAGTGGAGCGATAACTACGGACAAGACGGATCAGGTGGGTTTCGGATTCGCCGTAGAGGCGGACCAGCGGCGAATCGGATTCGCGCAGATTCGTCGCCTGCGCGAAAATCGCCTGGCCGAAATCCCCAAGCACCGTCATGCGGGCGCGCGGAAACAGCTTCTTAAGATAGGCGTATTGAAACGGAGAATAATCCTGCCCCTCATCGACGAACACATGCCTCACCTCCGTGTTCGTCCTCACGCCTTCGAGCAGCTCTTTCAAATACAAATACGGAGTCGCATCCTCGTAGAACAGCTCGAACCGGGCAAGCTTCTCCTTGGTTTGCTTGCAGATGTCCGGCCAGAGCGCGGGAACGGCAGTCTCCCCGGTCCTGTCGCGGTAGGCGCCTTCGTCTTCGAATAGCTGAGCGTAGATGCCGAACACGTCCAGGAAAGCCAGCTTTCGAACGCTTCGCCTGAGCGGCTTAAAGCTTTCCTTGACGACCATTGTCTGCAGAAGCTCTTCCTCCCGCTCGGCATAATCGAAGTCTCCCTCGTCCCCCCGGCGCTCGTTGTTCAGCCTTTCCCGGATTACCGCATACTGCTCGGCGAAGTCGAATACTCCCCGCTCCTTGTGGAGCTGGCTATGAACCTCCGCGTACTGCTCGTTGTCCAGGTAATTGAGCTCCTCTTGCACCCAGAGAGCCTCTCGTTCCTTGCGCTCGAGCAGGCTCAATTCCTTGAGCAGCCACTCCTGCAGCAGAGTGACGCGATTGGCCAAGCGGATGGACGGATCGTAACCGTAAAATTGCTCCTTCATCCGCTCAGCGGTAATCAATTCCCGATCCCGGAACCGGATGCCGTTAAACCGCATGCCTTCTCTCTCCAGCCATGCGGCATATTGCCGGAGCGCCCTCAAATAAGCCTCCGACGCCTTGTATTTCATGCCCTCCAGACGAGCCTCGTACCCTGGAGCGGCCTGCTCCGCCAGCACGTACTCGATCTGATCGAAGGGGTCCTCCAGCATGAACGAGGAACCTAGCCAATACTCCAAATATTCCTGAAAAGTCGTCTGCTGCATATTCTCTTCGCCCAGCTCCGGCAGAACCGTGGATACGTAGCTGTTAAACATGGGATTCGGAGAAAAAAGCACGATCTGATCGGCTCTAAGCGCGTCGCGATACCGGTACAGCAGATACGCCGCTCTCTGCAGGGCGGCGGAGGTTTTGCCGCTCCCGGCCGCGCCTTGGACAATCAGCATCCTGCTGTTGTCGTTGCGGATAATTTCGTTCTGTTCCTTCTGGATCGTCGCCACGATGCTCTTCATTTGCGAATCCGCGCCTTTGCCCAGCACCTGCTGGAGCAGCTCGTCTCCGATCGTGACGTTCGCGTCGAACAGATGGCGGATTTGCCCGTCCTGAATCCGGAATTGCCGTTTCAGCTCCATCGTCCCGGCGATTCGGCCGCCCGGCGTATCGTAATCGGCCGCGCCCGGCAAGCAATCGTAATACATGCTCGCAATCGGCGTTCGCCAATCGTACACCAGAAAATCCATGCCGTCCTCCTCGAGGAAAGACGATACCCCGATGTAGATTCGCTCGCTCTGGCCTAAGCCGTCCTCCCGGAAATCGATGCGTCCGAAATACGGCGACGGCAGCAGCCGATTCAGGCTATGCCACTGCTTCATCAATTGCCGATGGCTGCGCTCCCGCTCGGACAGCACCGCCGCCTGCTGCCGAATCGTGAAGAAGGTCTCCTCGAAATCCTCGTCCGTGCTCGTGTTCACCGTAACCTCTTCCCAGAAGCGCTTGCGAATATCCGTGACCTGGTCCCGCAGCCCGACCGCCTCCGGCTCAAGCTTGGCGATCCGCGCTTCCAACTTCCCGATAACCGAATCCAGCCGTTCTTGCTCCGCCTGCCGTACCTGTTCGTTCGTCATCCTCAAGCACTCGCTCCTTATCCGTAAATTACGGAGAGATAAAAAAACTTGACACGAAACCGATCGTCATGATAAGATTAAGGTGTAGATAAAATGTTACACTTGTGTCTACATGATAGAAATACGTTTTAATCCTATCACATTGCATCTTGACGTGCAATTGTTTTTTTATGTCTCCAGAGGGCTGTCCCCGGCTGCCGCGACCGTAAGGTCACGCCGCTTGGGACGGCCCTTTTCGTTTACGTTTGCCGTCTCGCTTCCCGCCCCCGTCCTCCGCCAAGGATTAAAGTTCGCGCCATGCCTTCGAGGCCGTCATGCACCGACTCGTCTCGCGCGGGGGGTCGCGCGCACGATTATGCATGGTTAGAATACCGATAACGGTGTATGATTACGGATAATATCGATCATCGCACGTGGAGTGGACATCCGAATGTTTCCAAGAAAACGAAGCATCCTCTATGCCTGGATTCTTTCCTACCTCGCCGTGTTCCTGGGGCGTTGCCGGATGTCCGCCAGTTGACTCTGGTCAAACGCGGGGCTGAAGGGTCCGTTATGATCGGTCCGGACGGGACAGTCCGGGAAGCGAGCGCTTACGGGATCACGCCGGTAGATACGACGGGGGCCGGCGATTCGTTTAACGCGGGCGCCATCTACGGGTATTTGGCGGGGCAACGGGGAGAAGAACTGCTTGCGTTCGCGAACCCCTGCGGAGCCTTGTCCACGCAACGCATAGGCGGAGCGGAGACCGTGTCGTCCTTGGACGAAATTCTCCAATTCCAGGCACACCATCGTACGAAGTGATGCGAAAATAAACGAATCGCCCTCTACTCGGCCTTCTTGGCCGGGCGGAGGGCGATTTCTTTGTGATGGGCTTAATCAGTTGCCGCGTTGTTTCATGCAAAAATCCTCCTGGATGCCGGGCGGCATCCGAACCTAGCCGCCGCTTTCGTCCCCATGCCAGAGTCTGCGGAACGATTCGCTCCGCTCCAGCAGCCGCTCCGCCGTGCCCTCCGCTTCGATCCGGCCGTCCTTCAGCACGAGGATGTGATCGGCGCGGGCAAGCGCGGCTTTGCGATGCGAGACGACGAGGCAGGTCGCTTCGCCTTTATCGTCGAACAGCCGCTCCCACAGCTTTTGTTCGGTCTCGACGTCGAGGGCGCTGGACAAGTCGTCGAATACGTACAGCTCGGCATCCCGTACGAGCATTCTCGCGGCGGCCGTCCGCTGGGCCTGGCCTCCGGAAAGCTTTACCCCCCGCGGACCGATAACCGTGTCGAGCCCGTCGCGGAAATGCCGCAAATCTTCTTCCAGCACGGCCGTACGCAGAGCGCGTTCCAGCCCACCGCCTTGATCCTCCAGGCCGAGCAGGATGTTCTCTCGCAGCGTGTCGCTATAAAGCCTCGGCACCTGCGCCGAATAAGCGCTGCGGGGAGGAATGAAGAAGTTGCCGGCGTCGTCCACTTCGCGCCCGTTCCAGAGCACCGTTCCGGCGTCCTGCGGAAGCAGGCCGAGCAGCGTTCGAACGAGCGTCGTTTTGCCCGATCCGACCGGTCCCGTAACGACCGTGAACGTGCCCCGCCGCAGATTCAGGCGGATGTCCTCGATGCCCCTTCCCGTTTCCGGGTAACGATAGGTCAGGCCGCTGACGTCAATCCTCTCCAACCGTTCCTCCTCAACGATTGCCTCCCGCATTCCGGTAGAGTTGGGCTCCCGCCCCTTCATGCCAAGCGCATTCGCCTCCGTCAGCACTTGCGCCGGCGCGCCTTGAAGCAGGACGGTCAGCCGCTCCTTGGCGACCGTCATTTGCTTGAAGTAGGTCAGAAACTTGCCGAAGTTGGAGATGAACTGGGTTACGAACGTCAAATAGTACACGAATAGCGAGAAGTCGCCGATCGTGAACTCGCCTCCTCGCATTTTGTGCCCGGCGAGCAGCAGAATCAGTCCCGTTCCCAGGTTCACCGTGTTGGAAAATACGGAGTCGAGCGCTTCCGTCATCAGCTTGTCTTTCAGCATCGACTTGCGCCGGTCGTCGTTCAGCTTCCGAAACCGTTCCGTCACGCGTCTTTCGGCGCCGGCCACCTGAATGGCCTGAACGCTGCCGAACATTTCGCTGATCGCTTCCGTCACCTTCGCCGTCGATTCCCGGCTTGCCGCTCGGTACTTCTGAAGCCGCGTCGTGGCCAACTGAGCGGCGACGATCACGATGACCAGCGGCAGAAATACGAGCGTCGTCATCTCGGCATCGATGCGCAAGAGGATCATGCAGGAGATAACGGCGAAGCAGGTCATGCCGAAGACGTCCACCGACCAACTGACCGCTTCCTCCGATTGATCGACGTCGTCGCGGAAATGGCTGATCGCTTCTCCCGGCGAACCGGGAATCGCCCTCGCTCCCGGACGCTTCAAAATGTGCTCGAGCACGTTGCGGCGCAAGAGCATCCCCATTCGGAAGCGGAAGTTCACGTCCGTAATGAATCCCAGATAGACGGTCGCGCTTCTGGACAGAGCGAATCCGACCAACAGAGAGATCAGCGCCCACGTGCCGAGCCCGCTTGCGGCATGGCCGGTCAGCGAGTCGAAAAACTCCTTCGTGACGAGCCCCGGCACGATAGGCATCAGATAGATCGTCGTCCAGACGAGCGCGTTGAACATATACCAGCCCGGACGGTAACGGATCAATCGCCACATATACGAGAACGTACTCATGCCAACACCTCCTCGAGACCGGCCGCCAGCATGCGGCTGAAGCGCGAGTCCGGATCGGCAGCCAGCGCCTTCCTCGACCCGCTCTCGACGATGCGGCCCTGCTCTAGAACGACGATTTTATCGGCCCGCTCGACGGTCGACAACCGGTGCGCGATCATGATGCAGCTCCGATCGTTCAGCAGCTTATCGACGGCCCGCTCCAGCCGGTGCTCCGTCAGCGGATCGAGCCGCGACGAAGCTTCGTCTAGAATGACCAGGCCCGGATCGGTCAAGAACACCCTCGCGAAGGCGAGCAGCTGCCCTTCCCCCGCGGACAGGCTGCCCCCGCCCGAAGCCAGCGGCGTATCCAGCCCCTCCGCAAGCGATTCGTACCAATCGCCCAATCCAAGCTCGCGAAGCACGCCGATCATGCGCTCGTCCGGCACGCTCTCGTCGTAGAACGTCAGATTGTCGCGCACGCTGCCCTGGATGATCTCGATATTCTGCGTGACTAGAGCGACCTTCGTCCGCAGCTCGCCGAGCTTGCACTCGCGGATATCCACGCCTCCCAGCCGCACGCTTCCCTCCCGAGGGTCATAGAAGCGAAGCAGCAAGCGGGCTAGCGTCGTCTTGCCGCTGCCCGTCCGGCCAAGCAGCCCGAGCACTTCTCCCGGAGCGAGCCGCAGCCGGATACCGTCCAGCGTCGGCTCGTCATCGTATCCGAACGTCACGTCGTCGAATTCGACCGCCAGCGGCCCGGATGGCAGCTCCGCCCCCGGACCGTCCTGAATTTTCGAGCGCGTTCCCAACAGCTCGCGAATGCGCACGAGGCTGGCGTCGGCCTTCTGGAGATCTTCGATCTGGGTTCGGATTTTCTCGATCGGTTTGGCGAGCAGCTCCGTGTAGTAGAAAATCAGGTACACCGTCCCGATCGTAATGCTGCCCTGCTTCCAGAGGTAGGCGCTGATCGCGAACGCCATCGCGTTGCCCAAGGCGAATACGATGATCGTCGTAATCCACATCGACGCGAACCCGAGGAACGCTTTGGTGCGGATCGGCAGCATCCGGCGCAGCAGGCCGTAAAAGCGATTCATGACGAAGCCCGTCGCCCCGTTGGCGCGGGTGTCCTCCGTCCCTTCCAGATGCTCGCCGATAAAGCCGTAAAACTCGGCGTTGACCTGCCTCCATTTCGTCCATACCGGGAGCGCGAATTTACGGATCCACTGAATGACGAACACGGCGCCGATCACGAAGAGCAGCATGCCCGCTCCGATCAGGACGTTTTCGCGGAAGAGAAGGACGATGACGCCCGCCATGAGCAGCAGGTTGCCGGCCAAGTGAATGATGAAGCTGGAGAAAAAGTTGGCGAGCGCGTTCACGTCGCCGTCGACCCGTTCGATGATCGAGCCCGTCGTATTCGACTTGTGGAACGACATATCGAGCTTCAGGCCGTGCTCGGCCAGGTCGCCCCGCAGCCGGTTCGTCGTGCGCCAAGCCAGATTCTCGCTCACGTAAGTCGCGATGACGGAGACGATCTGCTGAAACAACGAGAAACCGATGAACAGCAGCGCGGCGTAATAAAGCGGTTCCAACGAACGGTCGGATTGCGCCGTATCGATAAAATAACGAATGATTTGCGGATTGACGAGCTGCAGGCCGATCGAAAAGAACAGCAGCGCCGTCAGGCCGATCAACGTGCTTCGCTGAGGAAGCAAGTAGCGGCTTAGCATTTCGTAGTAATGGCCGATCGATTTGGTTTTCGCGTTCTTGCCCATAACTGGCCCCCTCGCGCCGTACAACGTAACAAAGGCGACAACCGGCCCTGAGCAGGGGTTATCGCCGTTTATTTGACTGTATCCGAATCCGCCGCAGCCGTCAATCCGGGGAACGGCTCTCTCTTAGATCGCACGGCTACGATTAACCTTATCCGGTCGCTGCCGTTACAATCCTCACAATCTTCGATTTGTCCGCGACCAGCCGCTTTCCGCGCATAATCCGTCGATAACGAAGGCCGCCGCGGAGCCGACCAAATAGCGGACCAGATCCGCCGCCAGAAAGCCGTTGCCAAGAATCAAAGCTCCCAATGCCGTCGCGCGAATGCCGTTGATCCATTCCGCTTGATACAGCTGGCTAAGCTCGATCGCGAAGCTGAAGATCAGCGCCGCCCAGAATGCCGCAAGCCTGCTTCTCCCGATAAGCAGCGCCCGGAAGCAGCAGTAGACCATAGCCGCCCACAGCGCGTCCCCGGCGTGCTCGGCGATCAACGGAGGAAGCTCGGACGAATGCCTCCGGACGCCGAGCCCTAGAACGATAAGCAGCGCCGCGGCCGCCAGATAGAGCATGCGATGTTTCATCCCGTCTTCGACCTCCGAACCGAACAAAAGCGATAACCGGCCCGTTACGGGGGTTATCGCCGTTAATTCGACTGTATCCGATTCGGCCGTGACGGTCAATCCGCTTCCGGCAGGGCGGTCCATCCATTTCGAGCGCTCCGATCCTTTTTCCTTCCCTGCAGGATTCGATCGCGGCATGCGTCCCGGCTCCTTGCGGATACTAATAGTCGAAGCAAATTTTCATGTCCTGCGCGTTAAACGGCAGATAGTCCGGCAGCGGCAGCCTGTCGCTCACGGGCACGATGATCGGATGGTCCTTGTGCGGCTCCGTCTGGTACCAGTACGCGGTGCTGGAATAGTCGTCGCTCCGGTGATTGTTATGTCCGTGTTCGATCGTCACCCGAATCGAACGCTCGAACATAATCGGATCCTGGATGTGAAAGCGGTAGGCCGATATTTTTCCCGACCAGTTCGGGCCGCCTCCCATCGTTATGCCGTGGTATGGAGAGTGGTATTCCTGCGTCGGGCACCACGCGGTATTGAAATAGTCTTCCATGCCGGTTCCGTGCAGCGAAGGCGGCCACGGCTCTCCGTCGATGAAGATCATGTCGTCCCCTTCCCCGTACCAGTTCCACTCCCGCGTCATCCGCAGGTTGTGAATGTTCAGGTTGCAGCCGACGTAGTGGCCTTTGCCTTCCGCGTCTAGCAGCACGTAGTTGCCGTCCCCGGTCGTATTCTTGCCCCCGAATTCGAATAACGCGTTGGACATCTCCTTGTCGTCGACGCCGTCCGTCAGCTCCCTCCGCCAGATCGCGTGGAAGCGGAGAGGACTGTCGATCGGGCGGTCGTACGTCTCGTAATCGATGTAGTAGTAGAATTTGAGCGGTTTGTCCGCGCCGGACTCGATCTCGATCCGGGCCGAGGAGCCGAACGGCATCGGAAAATAGCAGTTAAGCGCCCGCCCGTCCTCCGGGCTCATCGCCAGCGGGGCGGAACTGAAATTGCGCGTCTCCCCATGGCCGATGCCGAAGAAGTCGCCGATCGGCGCCTGCACGCTCGGATTCGTCTCTCCGTCCCAATACATGCGCAGAACGACTTTACGGTGCAGATTCGACTCCAGCGTATCATCCGTCGGAGCCATCGTCATCCAGATGTGCGTAATGCAGCCGCTGCCGCTCAATTCACATAGATCGATGCGTTCCCCCGGCTTGATGACCTTGTAGTCCCGATTGCCTCCCGTCGTGTCGTAGCTGGATTCGCGTTTGCTCTTTCCTTCCCTTTCCCTGTACAAATCCCTTAATGATGTTCCCAACATGCTGTCATCCTCCATGATTTTGTGTTCTTTATTTGATGCCCGACATCTTGATGCCGTCCACAAGGAACCTCTGCGCCCCGAAGAACAAGGCGAACGTCGGAAC
>JAEZZE010000395.1 GCA_023418755.1 Bacillota bacterium
CCGGGAAAGGGAGGCAGAAGACGATGATCAACGTTAAAAAGTCCAGCGGCGACCGAGTGGTCGATGCGGTGCTGTATGCGGCGATGGCGGTCATTATGGTAATTACGCTGTATCCGTTCTGGACGCAGGTCGTCATTTCGTTGGACGGGGCGGGGGTAGGCGGGACGGCCTATGCGTCAGGGCTGGTTTTATGGCCGAAGGAGCTGACGCTAGCCAGCTATAAGCTAGCGTTCGATTTTGCGGAATTGTGGACCGGTTACGGCAACACGATTCTGAGAACGCTTATCGGCGTGCTGCTGTCCGTATTCTTCACCGCGCTGACCTCGTATCCGCTGGCCAAACGGGATTTGCCTTTCAACGGAGCATTCACCGGCATTATTTTGTTCACGATGCTGTTCGGAGGCGGACTGATTCCGACTTACCTGCTCATCAAAGAGCTGAACATGATCAATACGCTGTGGGTTCTTGTCATCCCCGGCATGATCGGCGCTTTTAACGTGCTCATTATGCGCAACTTTTTCCGCGGCATTCCCGAAGAGCTCGAAGAATCGGCCCGCGTCGACGGCGCAGGCTACGCAAGGATTTTTTTCCGGATCGTCATTCCGCTCTCCAAACCCGTGCTCGCCACCATCGCGCTATGGGTCGGAGTCGGCCATTGGAACGCCTGGTTCGATGCGATGATCTACGTGAGCGATCCGGATAAGCAAGTGCTGCAGGTCATCTTGCGCAAAATCGTCATTCAGAACGACATGTCCGACATCAACAACGTCATCAACAGCATCGGCAAAGCGACGGCCTTCTCGGGCAGGCAATTGCAGGCCACCGTCATTATGTTCTCGATTATCCCGATGCTGATCGTCTATCCGTTCATTCAGAAGTACTTCGTGAAAGGCGTCATGATCGGCGCTATTAAAGGGTAAGGCCCCTTTTAATAGATAACAACGATAAGGGAAGGGTTGGTTGCAGATGAAAAAGAAAGGCTGGCTGTCTCTCTCGCTGGCAATCGCGCTTACGGCAGCGCTGCTATCGGCGTGCGGCGGAAACAAGAATGGAGGCGATTCGAGCCCCAGCGCTTCGCCCAGCGAAAGCGCGGCTTCGAGCTCGAGCGAAAGCCCTGCCTCGGAAGCTCCGATGAAGCTGACGTTCTGGGATCTCGACGGAACGGCCGTGAAGAATTCCCCGGGGATCACGGCGCTGCAACAGAAGCTGAACATCGAAGTCGACTACATCTCGACGACCCGGGAAGCGATGAAAGAGAAATTAAACCTGATGCTGGCGTCGAACGACATTCCGGATTGGTGGAAGGAGCCGTCGTTCCCGGATTACGACAAGCTGCTGCAGCAGAGCGTGGCGGCGGAAATTCCGCAGGAGCTGATCGAGCAAAACATGCCGAAATACGTAGCCTGGCTGAAGCGTTACCTCGGCGACGATCCGTTCCAATACGTGCGGCGCGACGGCAAAATTTACGCCCTGCCGGTCATCTGGGACATCGGCATCGACGGCGTTCAGCTCGGGTTCCGCGAGGATTGGCTGAAGAAGGTCGGCATTACGAAAACGCCGGAAACGTTGGAGGAAATGGAAGAGGCGCTTACCAAATTCCGCAACGACGATCCGGACGGTAACAACAAGAAGGATACGTACGGCATTACCTCGTCCGGCGACAATATCGAGTCGATGATGAGTTCCGTCTTCGGTGCGTTCGACGCTTATCCGAACATTTTCCGCGAGAAGGACGGGAAGATCGTACGCGGAGAAATCGAGCCCGGAGCGAAGCAGGCCTTGGAGGTGCTCACCGCTGGTACAAGAACGAGTTGATCGATCCGGAATTCGTCGTCAACAAAGGAAATAACGTGGAAGACAAAGTGCTTGGCGGCAAGATCGGCGCGATCGAGTATTACTGGTGGGCGTTCCTGCCCGGCAGCGCGTTCCTCGGGGGCGAGCAGTGGCTCGACAAGCTCAAGGCGCAAAATTCGGACTTCAACTTCGCGATTACGGGCGGAGTGAAAGGACCGGACGGCAAATGGGGCATCTCGCAATACAATCCGGCGTTCGCGTCCGGCGTCATGTTCGGCAAACAGCTGGAGCAGGATCAAGCGAAAATGATTCGTTATATGCAGGTGTTCGAGGCGACCCAGTTCGATCCCGATACCTACGCGGCGCTGAACTTCGGAATTGAAGGCACGCACTGGAAGCGGAGCGACAAGGGGACGGTAGAATTCCTTCCGCCTTACGACAACGAAGACGAGCGCAAGAAGGCGGGCATCGTTGCTTATTCCATGGCCGGATCGTTTAACGATTACGATTTTCAAACCTCATTTACATCGGACGAAAGCTTGCGCCAATTGGCGAAGGATACTCGTGCGAAAGGCTCTCGCGAGATCGACATCCTCGCGCCGTTCAGCAAGCCGGTCTACAATGAAACGCAGGATAAGCTGAAGCAGTTTACGCTGACGACGTTTATCGACTTCATCACGGGACGCAAATCGCTGAACGAGTTCGACAGCTTTGTGGCCGAGTGGAGGAAAATGGGCGGGGACAAAGTTCTCGAAGAGGCCCAGCAAATCTATGACCAGTATTTGAAATAATCGTCTGTGGCGTTACAGGAGGTTGTAGTCCCGTCAATGCGACAACAACCTCCTGATTCTGCCGCGTCCGCTGGCGTTTCGCCGCCATGAGCAAAAGGGAGGATCATCGATGGCGTACAACATTCATGCCGGTCAGCTTGTCCTGGCGATCGACGAGCGGGGAGAGGTTCGGCTTCGGGCCGAAAAGGCCGGCGCTTCGGGCGACTTGCCGATGGAGGGGGATTCATCGCCGCTGCTGCGGCTTGTGCAGGATGGGGATTTGCTGTCGCCGTCGGAATGCGTGCAGGAGACCGGAACGGAGGTGCTGACGCTGACGTTCCCGAACGGGGCGAAGGCGAAGGTAGGTGTGGCCTGCAAAGAAGGGTATGCTGTGCTGGAGGTTTTGTCCATCGAGCAAGGCTGCCCGGATGCCGTAATATGGGGGCCTTACCGCACCGACATCGGCGGTTCGATCGGCGAGTCGGTCGGCGTCGTGCACGACGGCCGGTTCGCGATCGGCTTGCAGGTGCTGAACGCGAAGACGGTGGGCGGATGGCCGCTGGAGCTGGAACGATTGGCGTTTGTAGCGCCTTCTTATAGCGGGGGAGGAGCACCGAATCCAGACGGTCGAATTCCGTCCGACAGCAAGTTCGAGTATCCCGTATGCACTGCATGGCCGACGGAGGATGGCGGAAGCCTGCTGCAAGCGTTCGCCCGCGATCGCACGAAGCGGTCGATACGCAAAGTGTGGAACGTGCCGTCCGCCGACGTGCGGCCCTTCGAGGGCGAAGACGCCGTTATTGCGGGGAGCCGCATCGCTTTGTTCGGGTGCCCGGCCGATCAGGTGCTCGCGACGATCGAACGGATCGAATTGGGCGAAGATTTGCCTCACCCGACCATCGAAGGACAGTGGGGGAAGACTTCTCCGGCGGCCAATCAATCTTATCTGATTACCGATTTCACGGAAGACACGATCGGGGACGCCGTTCGATACGCCAAGCTGGCCGGACTCCGTTACGTCTATCATCCGGACCCCTTCGAGCAGTGGGGCCACTTCAAGCTGAAGAGCGGCAGCTTTCCGCGCGGCGACGAAGGGCTGAGACTTTGCTCGGAGGCGGCGAGGGCGGAAGGAATATCGCTTGGCATCCATACGCTCAGCAATTTTACGACGTTAAACGATCCTTATGTGACTCCGGTTCCGGACAAACGTCTGCAGCCGATCGGATCGGCTGAGCTTGCGGAGGACGCGGACGAGCGGGAGGACAGCCTGGCGATCGGCGAGCCTTGGCCGTTTACCGTTGCGCTGTACCGCAAGACGGCGCGGATCGGAAGCGAATTGGTCGAATATGAATCGGTATCGGAGAATGCACCGTGGCGACTGCTCGGCGTAAAACGCGGCATGCACGGCACGACCGCATCCGCGCACGCCAAAGGGGAGCGGGTAGAGCGGCTGTGGGATCATCCGTACGACGTCGTTTTTCCGGATTTGGAGCTGCAGGACGAATATGCCGATCGGTTAGCGGAGTTGATGAACGGGGCCGACATTCGGCAGGTTTCGTTCGACGGACTGGAGGGGACATACGCGACGGGGCAAGACGACTACGGCGTCGTCCGGTTCGTGGAGAGGCAGTATCGGCGCTGGAAGCAAGAGGTGATCAACGACGCGAGCATCGCCGTGCCGAATTATATGTGGCACATTTCGACCCGGTTCAATTGGGGCGAGCCGTGGGGAGCGGAAACGAGGGAGGGGCAGATGGAATGGAGGCTCAGCAATCAGCGGTATTTCGAACGCAACTTTATTCCGCGCATGCTCGGTTGGTTCCTCGTCCGTTCGGTATCCGACCGGTTCGAGTCGACGGCGCTTGACGAGATCGAATGGGTGCTGTCCAAAGCGGCCGGCTTCGGAGCGGGATTCGCGTTGGTTGCGGACGATGCCGTATTGAAGCGCAACGGCAACATAGAGACGCTGCTGACGGCGGTGCGGGAGTGGGAGACGGCCCGGAGGCTCGGCGCGTTCAGCGAGGAGCAGCGGCGGCGGCTCGTCGATCCGAAGAGCGACTGGCATCTGGAGCCGGACGGGCCGCAGCGTTGGAAGCTGTACCCGGTGCAAGCGACGAAGCCCCTCGCTTGCAGTCCTAGCGAGCAGCAGCCGGGACAACCGGGCGGCTCGGATTGGGCGCTGTTCAACAAGTACGATGAACAGCCTCTCCGCTTCACGATGCGCGTGCGACCCTCCTACGGCAACGAGGATGCCGCCGTTCAGCGCCCGACCTTCTACACCGACGGCGTCTACATGACGTTCGACACGGAAATCGCGGCGAATCAGTATCTGGAATGCGACGGCACCCGCATCGGCAGAGTGTTGGACGCGAACCGCAACCTGCTTCGCGTCGTAGAAGCCTCCGCCGAAGCTCCAACCGTTGGGCACGGCGGGCAAACGCTGTCGTTCAGCGGCAAGTTCGTTGGCGACCCGAAGCCCGACGTCACCGTCAAAGTCTGGCTGTACGGACCGTCGGAGACAGTCTCCGCCGACGAATAAGAAGAGCCGAACGATAGGTCCCCGGGTTCCCGGTGTCCTGTCGGTCGGCTCTTTGCTTGTTTTTCGCTAGCGGCTAGGAGGCAGGCCGTTCGCTTTGCGGATTAGCGAGAAGTAGCGGTCCGCAAGAACGGTTTCATACTCCGGACCGAGCTTGGCATCGAGCTCGGCGACGTCCGAAGGCGTCATGCTCCAGGCCAGCAGTCCCAGCGAGACGAACATCGGGGACTTGCCGTCCCAGTTTGCCTTCGCTTCGGCCAGAACGGTTAGTCCGTCCTGCACCGTGCTGATGCCGTGCATCGTCGAGATCGGCAGGTTCCCGTTCGCGAGCTCTACGCCGTGCCGGCCTTCCCAGCTCAGGAAAAGGCCGGGAGCTTTGTAATGCGTCCGATAGGCTTCCGCTATCGTCGGTTCAAGCGGAACGTTGTCGCTATCGATCCGGTTCAGGACGTACGGGATCGTCATCCCGGATTTTTTCAAATAAGGATAAGTCCGTTGCAGGAAGTCCGCGAACGAATCGCCCGGCCAAGCGCTCGGGTAGAAGTATCCGGCGCCGGACGGTCCGGCAATCAGCAGGTCGTTTTTCGTTGCGGTACGGTTGAAATAATTCAGAATCGCCGGAGCGGCGTCGTAGAGCAGCGGGCTCGACGTCCAATTGATCGGAACTTTGCCCCGCGCCGGATCGTCCCACAGCACGCGCATTCTGTGCTGATTGTATTGGAAGTTGTCGCCTTCGCTGAACGTATAAGTGACGTAGATTTTATTTTCCGGCTTCTGCTCCTTGATCTTAGACGAGGGAGCAGGGTTCGGCTTCGTGCCCGAGAATACGGTCAGGTTGCTGAACCAGTCGGCCGCCAGCACGTATACGCCGTGGCTGGACGCGATCTCGACGCCGCTGAATTCGCCGTCCACGTCATTGCTGAACCACCCGAGATACGGGGTGCCGGGGGCGACGTCGGATAAGATTCGCTCGAAGAGAGCCCTCTGCTCCGGCACGTTCGACTCCAGCCAGAACACCATCGCCTTATTGGCGACCGCATAGTCGCGCAGGTAACCGTACGGCTCCTTCTGCTCGGCGGAAGGCGGCTTCTCGTTGCCCGCGGACACTTTGTACTGGTTCCACATGTCCACTTCGGCCGTCAGTTGCTTCGTCCCCGAAGGAGGCGTAAACTCGTACACGAAGTAACGGCCGTTGTCCGCGAAGCGATGACCGCCCTGACCCTCGGAGACTTGCGAGTTCTGCCTGTCGTACAAGTAGGTTTCTTCGTCCGGCGTGCCCGCAACAAATTGCGCGATCGTCTGGCCGTCCGCTTTGACGGTCACCTGATGCACGGCCGGCCCCCAGCCGTCCTGGGTAAAAGCGTCGTCGAAGCGGAGATAGACGGCTTCCTTGCCAAGGAAAGCGGACAGATCGAGAGCGAACGTCCGACGATTGCTCGCGTCGCGGATTTGTTCCGTCTCCTCCGCGATCGTCCCGAAGGAAGCGGGCAATCCGGGAGGGATCCGAACGGCGGTATCCGGGCTGAGCCCGATCAGCATCCGGCGAGTCGTCTGGTTCCAGAGGTTGTCGTACTGCCACTGGTAGGCGTCCATGCGGTCCCGGAACATTCCCCTGAAATCCCTGAGCACGCTAAGCCGGTAAGGCTTCGCGGTCAACACGGCGGCAAGCTCGGGACTCGCGACTACGGCATCCCTCAGCCCGGCGAGCGTGGTTGCCACGTTAATGGAATCCGGAACCGCCGGATCGTAGACGACGATGCCCTTAATTTCCTTGCGGTAAGCGCTGAATACGTCCCAGTAATCGTCATGAAGACGGTAAGGAACGGACAGATCGTCCAGCCAGGTCAGTTTGCCTTCCTCCTGATTTTCGAGCAGATAAACTCGCGGTTCCTTGCGATTGACGATGCCCTGAAGCGTGCTCATCATCAGTTTGACGTCTCCCGGCGCATCGTAGACGTCGGCCACGTCCAGACGTTTAGCCTGCTTGAAGCTTGGAAGGGCTTGATCTTTGGGCCAGACGATTTTGTCCGTCTGCGACGAAGCGGCTCCGTCGGAGGCCGCAACCGGGCCGAACGATAAGACGATGGCGCACAGAATCGCGATACCGGAAACGGTAAGTCTTCGGGTCATTAGCGTTCACTCCTTTTCTTTTTTATCGTTTTCGTTCATAATACATATTAAATATATTCAAATATAAATTTTCAAGGCGTTCGACAAATGTTCCGACGATTCCGCATGAAATTTGATCTTTGGATTCAGATGACGGACGAATCGGCGCGAATAACGGTCGTTCCGGCCGACGCGCATAGGCTGTAATACCCGGGTTTTTGGGGGTTTTCCGAAGCTGCTCTGTTGCTCTTTGCAAATGAGGCATATATTATATATTACAAATGTCGCAATAGGATGGGTGATTAAGATGAGTACGAACGACCGTATCCCGCTGTATCAGCAAATACAGGATTATATCCGGGATATTATCGCCGTAGAGGAGATGGAGACAGGGGATCGGATTCCTACGGAGAAGGAGCTGATGGAACGGTTTCAGGTCAGTAAAATAACGGTGGCCAACGCGTTGACCGGGCTTGCGAACGAACAGATCATTACTCGCGTTCCCGGCAAGGGAAGCTTTGTGGCAGATAGGGGACTGAAGCTGCGATCTCCGTCGTCTTCCGCGTCCGAGACGGGGCAAGACGCTGGAGGACGGGCCGTGCAAACGGGAATGATCGGTCTGGTTATGCCGTCCATCGACGATTATTTCGCTATCCGGCTGGTCGAGGGCATACGCAGCACGCTCGACGCGGAAGGGTACCGGAGCATGATCATGCTGACCGGCAGCAAGCTGGAGAAAGAGAAAGAGGCGATCAAGGAGCTGAAATCGCTCGGAGCCGAAGGCCTGCTAATTTTTCCGGTGGACGAGGAAAAGTATAACGAAGAGATTTTGAGCATGAAGCTTGGGGACTTTCCTTTTGTTCTTATGGACAGGCATCTTCCGGGGGTTGAAACCCATTTTATCGCCTCGGACGGGAGGCAGGGGGTTCGCCTTGCGGTCGATCATCTCTGGGAGCTCGGACATCGCGAGATTGCGATATGCTCCGATTCGCCGCTGATGACCGTGACGGTGCAGGAGAGAATCGAGGGCTATATCGCCGCGTTGAAGGACAAAGGCGCGCTGATCAACCCGGCTCACATGATAACCGGCTTCGAGCGGGCCGAGAGCCTGAAGCAGGCGGAAGGACATCCGTTATTCCGGTATATCCGCAACAAAATGGCGACCGCGTATATTTCCTTGAACGGCAGGCTGGGTGTTCATATCTACCAGATGGCCCGGCAGGCGGGGCTTGACGTGCCCGGAGACGTGTCGATCGTGAGCTTCGACGACCCGACTTCGATCGTGGAGGAGTTCAGCATCTTCACCCACATCAATCAGTTCGAAAGAGAGATGGGCGTCAAGGCGGCCGGCAAGCTGCTCGAGGTCATACGCGGCGAGCGGAGCACAAAGGAGTTCGACAAAACGTTGATCGAGCCGCAATTGGTCATCCGTCAGACGTCGGGGCCGAATCAGCGGCATTGACCGGCAGGCGAATCGTTGCGCGTTATATGTCGAATGATTGCAGAAATCGAGGGGACGGCCTTTTTCCGAAGGAGGGGGCGCTGTCCCTTTTTTTGTCCTTTTTATAAAAAACATATTGAATATATATTGAATTGTATATAAAATATATATTAAAGTCGGCGAACAAGATTTCGGTAGCGCCTCGATTCATATCCGAACAAAAATGGGAGGTTGAACGGGATGTCGAGAGATCGAAAGGAAGAACGGACCGGTTTTCAAGAGTCGGGCCCTTATCATCCGGATTACGATTTGCAGACGGATTTCGTCATGGTGTACGGCATCGACGATACGATGGAGGAGCGAATCGGCCAGTGGAGGGAGAAAGGCTACATCGTTCACCTGATGACCGGCATCGCATGGGGGACCTACAACGACTATCTGGACGGCAAGACGGATGGACGGGCGCACTGGGACGAGGCGCAGACCGACCGGAACGGCCAGATGATCGTTCACGGGACGAAGCCGGTCGTTATTCCGTACATGGTGCCCACGCTGAGCTTTACCGACTTTCTGGCCGAACGCATTCGCATCGCGGTGGACGCCGGGGTGGAGGCGATTCATCTGGAGGAGCCGGAATTCTGGGTAAACGGCGGCTACTCCGAAGCGTTCAAGCGCGAATGGCAGCTCTATTACGGCGAGCCATGGTCGCCGCCGCACGCATCGCCGGACGCGCAGTACCGCGCTTCGAAATTGAAAGCGTTTTTATACACGCGGGCCCTGGATCGCCTATGCGCGGAGATGAAGGATTACGCCTTGATCCGGTACGGCCGGCAGCTGCGGTTTTACGTTCCGACCCATAGCTTGATCAATTACACGCAATGGCGGATCGTCAGCCCGGAATCCAGGCTGCTCGAGCTGCCGTCGATCGACGGGTACATCGCCCAGATTTGGACGGGAACCTCGCGAACCCCCAACGTCTACCAAGGGGTTCGGAAAGAACGGACCTTCGAGACGGCCTATCTCGAATACGGCATTATGCAGGAACTGGTGAGGGGCACGGACCGCCGCATGTGGTTTCTTCACGACCCGATCGAGGACAATCCGAACCATACCTGGTCGGATTACAAGCAAAACTATATCAAGACGGTGGTCGCTTCGCTCCTTCATCCCGGAGTGGCCCATTTCGAAGTGTCCCCGTGGCCCAGGCGGATTTTTCGCGGGAAATACCCGTCGGAGGATGGCAGCGGGAAGGAGTCCATTCCGGCCGATTACGCGACGACGCTGCTTAATGTGATGCATACGCTCGGGAATATGGATCAAAACGAGATCGAGACGGAAGATGCGGTACAGGGAATCGGGGTGCTGATTGCCGATTCCGCGATGTTTCAGCGGATGAAGCCGGATTCCGCGGCCGCCAACGAGGGGAAGTACGACGGCACCGATCCGGAAGGCTTCAAGAAGGAAGGCGACACGGAGCTGCTGGATTTCTCGCCTTTTTACGGCCTCGCCCTGCCTCTGCTCAAGCACGGCATTCCCGTGCGGCCGGTACAGCTGGATAATGTGCGGCGCTTCGCCCATTATTTGGAGGATTACCGGGTTCTCTTGCTCAGCTACGAATATATGAAGCCCGAATATCCGGACCTTCATTACGCTCTGGCCGGCTGGGTAAGGGAAGGGGGAGCGTTGATCTATGTCGGAGACGATTCCGATCCGTATCACCGGATTCGGGCTTGGTGGAACGAGAGCAAGGGCTCGAGCGGACGAGGCCGGACTTACGC
>JAEZZE010000419.1 GCA_023418755.1 Bacillota bacterium
GCCCCCCCCTATTACGGCCATTATCCCGTCGACTCAGAAAAACAAATCCCCCCTTCATAACGATTATTAAGTCAACTCTCCCAACGTCTTGCCCATCTATCCTGCCTTTCACCGTTCCTTACCCATCCATCCTCCTTGTCTCTGTTCCGTGCCCCATCCATTCAGCCTCACACTGCTTCTTGCCCATCCATTCTGAATCCTACTGTTCCCCGCCCATTCAACTTACTTTCCATACTCATCCATTTCATCGGTCCGTCTCCTTGTGCCCTATGACTTCTATCCCGTTCGATCAGATGGCCCTCCCCCCCATTCCCTATCGCCAATATTTAGAAAATTCCCTTGTAACGAGAACACTTGTTTGGTATAATTAAAATAGAAAATAACACTGGAGGTCGCCATGGATCAAGCCGAGTTCCGCACGTTCTGTCTCTCCGGCTCCAACGAACGCTCCTGTATGGAGTTGTTCCAGCGAGCAAGATGGCCCGACGGTTTTCGTTGCCCGCAATGCGGGGGCTCGAATGCTTGTGTCATTCGCACCCGCAGACTCCCCCTTTTCGAATGCAAATCCTGCGGCACCCAGACCTCGCTCACGGCCGGTACGATCTTGGAGGGGAGCCGTACGCCGGTCAGGTTGTGGCTGCTTGCCTTGTCCCTTCATGCTGCCCCAAGCGGAATCAGCGCGGTTCGCCTTTCTTCTATTATTGGAACAACCTACAAAACCGCCTGGCTCATCTGTCACAAAATCCGCCATGCCATGTCCCAGGCCGATCAAAAAGAATTGCTGTCCGGCCTCGTTCGAATCAACTTCGCGCAATACGGCCGCCCCTACAATCCGACGGTTTTTCGCCACCCTCAGGAGCAGCCCTTGCTAATTGGCGCAACCATGAGCGCCCAAGGAGATTTTACTTATATTAAAATCAAACAAGCCATCGAAGAATGCTCCTATCCGCATTTTACTTGTCCTTTGAACAAGCATCCGTTCCTAGAAAAACACGTCTCTCCGGAGGCAGTCGAAGTCATTGCGGTTACTTTGAAATATAGTAAAGACAGAAACATCCGTCTCATCCAACTCTGTCAAAAAGCCTCCACTTGGATTAATTACACCTTTAACGGCATCGGTCCGAAGCATCTTCAAGCCTATATGGATCAATTCTGCTTTCAATATAACCTGGTTGCCCAGGAGCGACCTCCTTTCGATACCCTGCTGAACATATCGGCATCGGCTTCCGTCATTACCTATCCCGAACTTATTCGCAAACCGAACATCCAACCTCGGCTCCGCGACCAATATACTTCCTTGCTGCGGGAAGCTTGTTGATCCCGCTCCCTTCACCCGTGCTCTCGACCCAAAACTCCTGCCGTCGTTGCTGCACCAAACTCATGTAGATCTCTCCTGCACACTGATCTAAGGGGATAATGATCATAAGCGAACCCATCGACATATTAAACCCATTTTGCAGACTGCCTAACGTTCTCTGACCTCAACCAAAACCAAAACCAACTGAGCAGAAGGGATAATGGGGATACGGAGAAAAAAGGGAACAGCCTCTCTGTCACAGAAACCGTGCGAGCTCGCCGATCCGTCTGCATGAGCAAAGGGGATAGCGTGTATAGGGAGACTAGAGAGGAAGGAGAAATTACGAGGAAAAGCCGGCTTTGAGGCCTGAGCGATGGGGATAATGGCCATAAGCGCAAAAAGAGAGCCGAACCGGAACCGCCGAAAAAGGGGCGGGACCGACTCGGCTCGGGCGAGCGACCGATGCTATATGACAGGTGTCACCCCGATCGCGTTACTTGCCGGTGTGGCCAAAGCCGCCTTCGCCACGGGAAGTATCGGAGAGCTCCGCTACCTCCTCGAGAATAACTTGCGGCACGCGCTGGAATACGATTTGAGCGATACGCTCTCCCCGCTCGATCGTAAACGGCTCCTGCCCGAGATTCACGAGCAGCACCTTCACTTCGCCGCGATAATCGGCGTCGATCGTTCCCGGAGTATTCAAGCAAGTGATTCCGTGCTTATAGGCTAGACCGCTGCGAGGGCGAATTTGCGCCTCCAGCTCTTTAGGCATCGCCATCGCGAAGCCTGTAGGGATTAGCGCTCTCTCTCCCGGTTCCAATACGACTGCCCCGTCCACCGCGGCATGTACATCGAATCCCGCGGCCCATTCGGACATTTGACGGGGCAACGGGACATCCTCATTCCCCGGAAGTCTTTTCAACTGAATTGGATACAATGAATTCCCTCCCGATTCCGGACAACGCTTTATTGTCGGCCCCAACCAATGCTAAGGCGCATGGCTGCGCCATCATGGAGACCATAATCTCATGCAAATCGGACAATTGTACCTGATCGATACGCGCCAGCATTTCGTCCAGCGTATAGTGGCGTCCGAGCATCAGCTCGTTTTTCCCCAGTCGGTTCATGCGGCTGCTGGTGCTCTCCAGGCTCAAAATCAGGTTGCCCTTAAGCTGCTCTTTGCCCCGATGCAATTCGGCCTCGCTCAGCCCTTTGGCCGCGATCTCGCCCAGAAGCTCCATCGTAATGTCGTACACTTCTTTCGTCTGCTTGGGGGCCGTCCCCGCGTATATCGTGAACAAGCCGCTGTCCGCGTAAGAGGTATGGTAGGAATAGACCGAGTAGGCCAGACCTCGCTTCTCGCGCACCTCTTGGAACAGACGCGAGCTCATGCCGCCGCCGATCGTATTGTTCAGAAGAATCATCGCATATAGATTCGGCGCTTTGCTCGAATAACCCGGAAACGTCAAACACAGATGATTTTGCTCCGTCTTTTTGCGATGAAACAACGCGCCCGAATGAAAGGCCGGCGAATCCAGGGCCGAATCTTGTCCTTCGATATCAAACCGCCCGAAATGCTGCTCCAGAAGCTCCAGCACTTCCTCTCCAACGTTGCCGGCGATGCTGATGACCGTATTATCGATACGATATCTCTGTTTCATATACTTCCGTAAATGGTCCGGCCCCATCGGATTAAGGCTCTCCGCCGTACCGAGTATGGAATAGGCAAGCGGATGATCGCGGTAGGCGGCGCGGGACGCCAGATCGTGCACCGTATCGTCCGGCGTATCCTCGTACATGGAAATCTCTTCGAGAATCACGTTCTTTTCTTTGGCCAGCTCGTTTTCGGCCATCTGGGATTCGAAAAACATATCCGATAAAATATCGACCGCGATTGGCAGATGCTGATCGAGCACCTTGGCGTAATAGCACGTATACTCTTTGGAAGTAAATGCGTTCACGTTGCCGCCTATGCCGTCGAAGCGGTCGGCGATATCCTTGGCGCTGTGCCGGTTCGTCCCCTTGAACAGCATGTGTTCGATGAAGTGGGAAATGCCGTTCGTCACCGAATCCTCGTACCTGGAACCGGTCTTGACCCAAATCCCGAACGAGACCGAACGATAGGTCGGAATCGTTTCGATCATGACGCGCAGCCCGTTCTTCAGCGTATATTTGTTCATCCGACTTCCCCCCTTTGCTAATGGATAAAATGAACAGTGATACCACTATAACAAATTCCGACATTCGTCACAACCGATCCTCGAGCCGTTCGGGCGAAAGCGTCTGGGATACGGTTCCGGGAACGTAGCCTTTCGCTCTGATAACGCGAATCATCCCTTTAAGCGCTCCGGCCGTGGTCGATGTCGGATGCATCAGGATCAAGCTCCCCGGCTCCACCTTCCCCTTCACCTTGGCAATGACGACGCTCGGATCGGGCTTCTTCCAATCGATCGTATCCAGTGTCCATAACACCGTTCTTAGACCGAATTCCGAAGATACCTTAATCGTCTGTTCGTTAAAATAACCGGAGGGAGGAGCAAACCACACATTGTTTACGTCCAGCTTTTTAAGCAACTGCTCCGTCCTGCCGATTTCCTGCCTTTGCCGCTCGGCCCCCATTTTACTCATATCGGGGTGGGAATACGCGTGATTCGACGCTTCATGTCCCTGATGAATAATCGTGCGGGCCGTATCCATGTTTTTGGACAGCCAGGTCCCATCGAAGAAAAACGTCGCATGAACGCCTTCTTCCTTCAAAATGCGAAGAATGGCGGGCAAATACTCGTCTCCCCACGCCACGTTGATCATTAACCCGACGGCCGGCTTGGCCGCGTTCCCTCTGTATACCGGATTCGCGGGCAAATCCTGAAGCGAAACTTCCGGCTTCAAAATCCGGTAAACCCAAGGAAATCCGTCTCCGGAATTCGGGGCGGAGCCGATCAGTTTCGCCTTCAAATAGGTGGCCTGAACGTCCACTACCCGGCCGTCGTAACCGGGAATCGCCTTCCATACCCGGTCAATCACCGCGTTGATCGGCTGCTGACTGCGTTTGGGCGCCTCTGACTTGATCCAGCTCATCAGCTTGTCTTCCCGTTTGTCGTCCGTCAGCGCCGCGATCGATGCCGCCTGCAGCTTTACGGTTTGAACGAACGGCCTGATCGGCCCGTACGTTCCGGCTAAAAGCACCGCGGCCAAGCACACCGCCATCGCCGCCAGCAACCCTGCCGGGATCTTTCTCGCCATTTTTCGCTCACCCCGTCTTGTCCGATTCCCTGCCTTCATCCTATGTCCAGGAAATGGTCTTTATGAGTGAGCATCCCATAATAAAGTCCAATTTATGCAAACAAAAAGAGACCTTCGCATTGGAGTCTCTTTTGTCCATCGTATGCCGTTGGAACTTCCGGTCAGACCGATACTTGCTCGGAATTCAGCAAAGCTTTGCGCGACAGATTGATGCGGCCCATGTTGTCGATCTCGGTCACTTTGACTTCGATCTGGTCGCCGATATTGACGACGTCCTCGACCTTCGCCACTCGTTCGTTAGCGAGCTGGCTAATGTGGATCAGACCGTCCTTGTTCGGCAAAATTTCCACGAAACAGCCGAACTTCTCGATGCGCTTGACCGTTCCGGTATAGACTTCGCCTACGACGACTTCCCTGACGATACCCTCGATAATCGCGCGGGCGCGCTGGTTCGCCGCTTCGTCCGCCGAAGCGATATACACGGTGCCGTCCTGCTCGATATCGATTTTGACGCCGGTGTCCTCGATGATTTTATTGATAATTTTGCCGCCGGAACCGATAACGTCGCGGATTTTGTCCGGATTGATTTTAAGCGACAGTATTTTCGGAGCGTATTTGCTCAGTTCCTTGCGCGGCTCGGTGATCGTCTCGAGCATCTTGCCCAAGATAAACAGGCGGCCTTCTCTGGCCTGCTCCAGAGCCTCGGTCAGGATCGCGCGGTCGATGCCGTCGATCTTGATATCCATTTGAATGGCCGTAATGCCCGCGGACGTCCCCGCAACCTTAAAGTCCATGTCGCCGAGATGGTCTTCCATCCCTTGGATGTCCGTCAAAATCGAAGTATGCTCGCCGTCCTTGATCAGTCCCATCGCCACGCCGGCAACCGGAGCTTTGATCGGAACGCCCGCGTCCATCATCGCCAACGTGCTGGCGCAAATGCTTGCCTGCGACGTGGAACCGTTGGATTCCAACACTTCCGATACGAGACGGATCGTATACGGGAATTCCGCTTCGGAAGGAAGCACCTTCAGCAGTGCACGCTCTCCCAATGCGCCGTGACCGATCTCGCGGCGTCCGGGCGGACGAAGCGGACGGGCTTCACCGACGGAGAACGGAGGGAAGTTGTAGTGGTGCATGAACCGCTTCGATTCCTGCGGGCTGATGCCGTCGAGAATTTGAACCTCTCCAAGCGGCCCGAGCGTACATACGCTGAGCGCTTGCGTCTGACCGCGCGTAAACAGTCCGGATCCGTGCGTGCGCGGCAGAATGGCGATGTCCGACGAGATCGGACGAATTTCCGACAATCCGCGGCCGTCCGGACGCACTTTGTCGTGCGTGATCAAGCGGCGAACCTCGTTCTTGACGATATCGTACAGCACTTCTTTCACGTCGCCGAGCTTATCCGGCGTATCGGCATACGCTTCGGTGAAATGCTCGACCGTTTCCGCGTTGATCGCGTCGATCGCCTCTTGGCGCGCATGCTTCTCGGCGATGCGCACGGCTTCGACCAGCCGCTCTTGAGCATACGATTTGACCGCCGCCTCGACATCGGAATCGACGCTGTGCAGCTTGACTTCCATCTTCGGCTGGCCGGCGATCGCAACGAGACGGTCGATCGTATCGACGATCTTCTTGATCTCGTCGTGACCGAACATGATCGCTTCGAGCATATCCGTCTCGGATACCTCGTTCGCTTCCGCTTCCACCATCATGATCGCGTCGCGCGTACCCGCTACGACGACGTACATATCGCTGATTTCTTCCTGTTCCTGCGTCGGGTTCACGATGAATTGCCCGTCGATTCTGCCGACGATCACGCCTCCGACCGGTCCGCTGAACGGAACGTTGGAGATCGAGAGCGCGGCGGAAGTTCCGATCATGGCCGCGATTTCCGGAGAACAGTCCTGATCCACGCTCAGCACGAGGTTGACGATCTGAATGTCGTTCCGGAAACCTTCCGGAAACAGCGGACGAATCGGACGGTCCGTCAGTCTGCTGGCCAGTATCGCTTTCTCGCTGGGGCGTCCTTCCCGTTTAATGAAGCCTCCGGGAATTTTGCCTACCGCGTACAGCCGTTCTTCATAGTTGACCGTCAGCGGAAAAAAATCAAGATCCTTCGGCTCGCTCGAAGCCGTGACGGTAGACAGGACTACCGTTTCACCATAACGCACGACTACGGCGCCGCTCGCCTGCTTTGCCAATCGTCCGGTTTCCAAAGAAAACGGCCGACCGCCAAGCTGCATATCCACGCTTTGTTCCAAACGAATTTCCCTCCTCTAAGTGCGAGCTTGAGCTCGTCACGCCTTGCAATCCTATGTACTTTCGACACTGTTTCCATTATTTCCTGCCAAGCCGCAACTTAGGCATGCCGTTTTATCGTTTCCCCGGTCGTAGATAGGGAAAAAGCAACCTGGGCGCCTGTTAGGGCGTTAAGCCCCGTACGACATGGCCAGGTTGCTTTCATGCGAATACGAATTAACGGCGCAGGCCCAATTTTGCAATCAGGGCGCTGTAGCGGCTAACGTCATTCTCTTTCAAGTACGCCAACAGCTTACGACGTTGACCAACCATCTTGAGCAGACCGCGACGGGAGTGGTGGTCTTTCTTGTGCTCCCTGAAGTGTGCCGTCAGATTGTTGATGTTCTGCGTAAGGATAGCGATTTGAACCTCCGGAGAACCGGTGTCCGTTGCATGCAGCTTATGTTCTTCGATCAATTCTTGTTTGCGTTGTTGCGTCAATGCCATCCTTGTTCACCTCCTTCTTCGAAATCGCCGTTAGCCGAGCTGGCGTCGGTGAGAACGCTTCGCCAAGCTAAGGTTCGTATGTGTCGCAAAGTTCGCCGTTTGGCCCGACGATGGACGTTAAGACCAACGTTAGACGTTAGCCCGGCGGCAGGCGATAGCCTCTCGGCGACAACGTTCTATAGTATATCATAACTACTGGTATATGCACAATGAATTAATTCCGGGCTTTCACCGAGAATATCTCTCGGGCTCGCGCCGCGTCGCTGGCAATCTGTTCGACCAATTGGTCGATCGACTCGAATTTCTTCTCGGCGCGCAGGAAAGAATGGAACCTCAGCGCAAGCTGCCGGCCGTATAAATCTCCGTCGAAGTCGAACAGATGCGCTTCCAGTTTCAGCGCTCCGCCCGGAGCGTCAAAAGTAGGCCGATAGCCGACGTTCAGCACTCCGTTATGGCGTCTTTCCATCGTCCCCTCGTCGGACAGCACCTCGATCTCGATCGCATACACGCCCGAGCGCGGGATTACATACGATTGATCGAGCTGCAGATTAGCTGTCGGGTACCCGAGCAATCTTCCCCTGGCATCCCCGTGAACGACGATCCCTTTCAATAGATAAGGTCTGCCGGCCAGCCTGGCTGCCGAGGGACAATCTCCCGCTTCCAGCCGTTCGCGAATCCGCGTGCTGCTTACCTTGCTGTCGTCCAAATACACGGGAGGGACGACTTTCACCTGCAGCTCATCGCCGCCGTACCGCTTCAGCGCTTCGGCGTCGCCTTGTCCGCGATGGCCGAACGAGAAATCGAAGCCGACGGTTGTCGATTGGACGCCGAGAGGCAGGATTAAAGACTTCACGAACCGTTCGGCGGTCACTTCGGAAAACTCGCGCTCGAAACGGATGACGTAGGCCGCCTCTACGCCCAACTCGGCGAACAGGAGCAGCTTGTCTTCCAACGGGGTCAACACCCCTTCATATTGCGAACCGTGACCGAGGACGACTCGCGGATGCGGGTCGAACGTCATCACGGCCGGGACGAGACCTTTTTCTCTCGCCGTCGAGACGGCTTGGCGGATCACTTCCTGATGTCCCAAGTGGACTCCGTCGAAAAAGCCGATCGCAAGCGAAATCCCGCTTTTGCCGGCGCCTTCCGGCAAACCGCCCGTTACATTCGCAACTGATAAATTAAACCGTTCCACCTGATGCCCTCCTGATTAGTCGGACTGACTTTCGTATGGCTGGTTTTCCGGAGGATGAAATACTTTGACTGGACGGATCCATTCCGCCGTTTCGTCCGCGGAGAACAAACCGAGAAATACGCCGTCCGATCGGTAGAGCTTCCATAACCCTTGGCGGTCCGGAGCCGGCCGCAGCTTCGCGGCACGAATCTCCTTGCCCTGAAGCGCATGCCTGGCTTCGGAAGCGGCGGCGACGGCCGACGGGAAATGAGCCAACAATTGATCCGCCGCAAGCAGCTTGTCGCCCAGCTCCCCTTTCTCGATCAGCGCGGGAATATCCTCCAGCGTTACGCACTGCTCCCGCTGAATGCCGGCGCTTTCGGTTCGCACGAGCTCCGCCATCACGGCCGGCACGCCCAGCTTTCGTCCGATATCCACGCACAAGGTGCGGATATAGGTTCCTTTGGAGCAGGTTACCGTAAACGTCAATTCGGGCTCGTCCGTGCCGGTCGCCACCTCTTCGATGATCAGACGGTGAATCGTCACCCTTCGAGATTTGCGCTCGATGGTTATGCCTTGCCTGGCCAGCTCGTACAAGCGCTTGCCGTCGACCTTGACGGCCGACACCATCGGCGGAATCTGATCGATTTCGCCGACGAAGCTCAGCGCGGCTTCCCGGATCATCGGTTCCGTCAGGAAAGAAGCGTCCTTCCGTTCGGTCACTTCGCCGCTGAGGTCTTCCGTGTCCGTTGCGAGGCCGAACCTCAGCTTGGCCCGATACGTCTTCGGCGCTTCCTGCAAATATTCGACCATGCGCGTCGCGCGGCCGACGCACAGCGGCAGAACGCCGGTCACGGCCGGGTCCAGCGTTCCCGTATGGCCGATCCGGCGTTCGCGAAGCAGCCGCCTTGCCTTCGCCACGACGTCGTGCGAAGTCCACCCGGCGGGCTTCCAGATAGCCAGCACGCCTTCCCAGTTCCGCTTGCCTTCCGTCATAACGCCTCCAACGCTTTCCGCACGTCCTCGATCGTCTTCCGGATCACTTCCGGCAACGGCTCCGTGAACCGGCATCCCGCCGCGCGGACGTGACCGCCTCCGCCGAAACGCTGCGCTACTTCCGCAACGTTCACCTTGCCCGCGGACCTCATGCTGACTTTGACCGACTGCTGTCCGTTTTGCTTAAAGAGCAGGCCGACCTCGACGCCTTCGATATTGCGAGGATAGTTGACCAGCCCTTCCAGGTCTTCGTTCGTCGCTCCCGTTTCCTCGAGATCCTCCGAAGTGACCCAAAGCCAGGCGATTCGCTGATCCTCGCTAAGCTCGAGCCTGGACAAGCCCCGCTGCAAAATCCGCAGCTGCCCGGCCGTCATCCGTTCCAGAAGGTGCTCCGCGAGCTCCGGACCGTTCACGCCGGCCTCGAGCAATCGGGAAGCCATCGCCATGACGAGCGGGGACGTGCTCGAATACCGGAACCCGCCCGTATCCGTCAGCAATCCGGTATAGATCGCGGTCGCCGCGTCCGCATCCGGCTCCAAGCCCAGCTCGTCCAGCAGCTCGAACAAAATTTCGGCCGTAGCGGCCGCATGGAACTTCATCAGGTTCACACGGCCGAAGCCGTTGTTCGTCGGATGATGGTCGATGTTGAGCAGCTCCGCGTCCGGCGCGAACCATTGAACGGCGCGGCCGATTCGCCCGTAATCGGCGCAATCGACGCAAATCACGTTGCGGTATGGCTTGGCCGGAGCCGCGGTCGCCTCCTGGCCGGATTCGTCCATCGCGCGAATTTCCGAACTGTTCCACAAAAACCGGAGCCGGGAGGGCACGGGGCCCTCGTTAAGCATCGTGTACCGTTTCCCCAGCTTTGCCAGCGCCCAAGCTACGGTCACCGTCGAACTAATCGCATCGCCGTCGGGCTGCACGTGAGAAACGATCAGGAAGTCGTCCCGGTCGCGGATATATGCGGCCGCTTCCTTAAGTTGTTCGGTCCACATGCCGTTTCCTCCCCGCGAAAACTTAAGGCTCCAAAGATTGTTGATTGATTTGCTGCAGCAGATCTTCGATGTGGCTGCCATACGCGATTGAACTATCGAAGCGGAATTCGATCGCCGGCGTATGGCGAAGCTTCACCCGTCTTCCCAATTCCGAGCGCAGAAACCCGTTCGCGCGCCCCAGCGCCTTGAGCGTCTCTTCCTTCTGCTCTTCGCTGCCGAGAATGCTTAAATAAACTCTGGCAAGGGAGAGATCATTGGTCAGATCTACTCCCGTTACCGTGATAAAGCCGATCCGAGGGTCCTTCAGTTCCGTCTGGATGACGTTGCTGATTTCTTTTTTGATCTGCTCTCCGACCCGTCCGACTCGAAATTTAGCCATTCAGATCCCACCTTCGCGTACTGCTGGGATTAGCGCTCGACGGTCTCCATGACGAAGGCTTCGATGATGTCGCCCTGTTGAATGTCATTGTACTTATCCAGCGTAATTCCGCATTCATAGCCTTCCGAAACATCCTTCGCGTCATCCTTGAACCGCTTGAGCGAATCGATCTTGCCCGTGTACACGACGATTCCGCCGCGCAGCAGGCGAGCTTCCGCGTTCCGGGAAATTTTGCCGTCGATTACCATGCAACCCGCGATCGTGCCGATTCTCGTCACCTTGAAAGTCTCGCGGACTTCCGCGTGACCGATGACCTTCTCCTTGAATACCGGATCGAGCATGCCCTTCATCGCGTATTCGATCTCTTCGATCACCTTGTAGATGATCGAATGCAGGCGAACGTCGACCTTCTCCTGCTCGGCGATCGATTGCGCGCGAGGCTCAGGACGCACGTTAAAGCCGATCACGATCGCGGAAGAAGCCGAAGCCAGAATAATATCGGATTCCGTAACCGCGCCTACGCCGCTGTAAATCGTGCGGACGCGGACGCCTTCGATCTCGATTTTCTCCAGCGAGCCCTTGAGCGCCTCCAGAGAGCCTTGAACGTCCGCCTTGAGAATGACGTTCAGTTCCTTGATATCGCCTTCCTTGATCTTGCTGAACAGATCCTCGAGCGTAACCGCCTGGTTCGCCTTCATCTGAGATTGACGGGTCTTGATCGAACGCTTGTCGGAAATCTCGCGCGCTTTGCGTTCGTCCTCGAACACCATGAACGGATCGCCTGCTTGCGGCACTTCCGTCAAACCGGTAATTTCCACCGGCGTCGACGGTCCCGCTTCCTTGATCCGGCGACCGCGATCGTTCGTCATCGCGCGGATCCGTCCGAAGCAGTCGCCCGCCACGAACGCGTCGCCTACCTTCAACGTACCGTTCTGAACGAGAATGCGGGCTACCGGACCTTTGCCTTTGTCGAGCTCGGCTTCCATAACGGTTCCGCGCGCGCGTTTGTCCGGGTTGGCCTTGTAGTCGTTCACCTCGGCAACAAGCAGAACCATCTCCAGCAAGCCGTCCAGGTTAAGCCGTTGCTTGGCGGACACTTCGACGAAGATCGTATCCCCGCCCCATTCTTCTTGAACGAGACCGTATTCGGTCAGCTCCTGCTTGACCTTATCCGGATTCGCGGTCGGCTTGTCGATTTTGTTGACCGCCACGATAATCGGCACGTTAGCCGCTTTCGCGTGGGCGATCGCTTCTACCGTCTGAGGCATGACGCCGTCGTCCGCCGCCACGACCAGAATCGTAATATCGGTAACCTGCGCTCCGCGGGCACGCATCGTCGTGAACGCTTCGTGACCCGGCGTATCGAGGAACGTAATTTTTTTGCCGTTGATTTCGACTTGGTAAGCGCCGATATGCTGCGTGATGCCGCCGGCCTCTCCGCTGGCGACCTTTGTCTCGCGAATGGCGTCGAGCAGCGTCGTTTTACCGTGGTCGACGTGTCCCATGATCGTAACGACCGGAGGACGCATAACCAGAACGTCCGGATCGTCGTTCTCTTCGATCGTCTCGAATTGGGTATCTTCGACGACGATTTTCACTTCGGCTTCGACGCCGTATTCCGAGATGACGAGCAGAACGGTATCCAAGTCCAGATCCTGGTTGATCGTGGCCATGACACCCATCATCAGCAGCTTCTTGATCACTTCGGAAGCGTCTTTGTGAAGCAGCTTCGCCAACTCGCCGACCGTCATGTTCCCGCGGACGATGACTTTCTTCGGCGTATTGTCGATCTTCTCGCGCGGAGGCTGGTTGTTCTTGCGGGCGTTCTTGCCGCCCTTGCCCTTCGCGCTTCTGAAGTTCGATCTGCCGTCGTCGAACCGGTTGTTCTCTTTGCGTTTGAAATCGCCTTCCCCCGGGCGGCCCTTGCCGTCGCGACCTTGCGGACGTCCGCTTTCGCCCGGCCGGGTGCCCCTGGCTCCCGCAGAACCCGGAGCCGGACTGCGTCCCGCGCCGAAGCCTTGGCCCGGACGGCTTGCCGCCGCGCCGCCGCCTTGGCCCCCGCTTTGCGGACGGTTGCCGAAACCTCCCTGGCCTCCGCCCTGCGGACGGTTGCCGTATCCGCCTTGGCCTCCGCCTTGCGGACGGTTGCCGCCGCTGTACCCGCCTTGGCCTCCGCCTTGCGGACGGTTGCCG
>JAEZZE010000472.1 GCA_023418755.1 Bacillota bacterium
GTCCCATGTCGCGTATAAGCAGGAAGATCGGAACGATGCCAAGCTGCACCGGAAACATGAGGCCGATCAGAAAATAGACGAGCAGTCCGTTCTTGAAACGGAACCGGAACCGGCCGATCCCGTAGGCGACCATCGACGACAGCGCGATGACGATCAGCAGCGTCGCGGCCAAAATCAAGACGCTGTTGAAAAAGTAACGGTGGAAGCCCGCCTCCGCGAACAGCTTGCCGAAGTTGGCGAAATCGAACACGTCCGGCCAGCCGAACGTGTTCGACAGCAGCTCCTTTTTCGACCGGAACGCCTGATAGGTCATATAGCCGAGAACGAACAGCGTAAAGGAGGAATACGACCACAGGATCGCGGAGCTGAAGTACGTTCGGTTTGCTTTCAAGTTCATGCTCCATCCTCCGTTCGGCGATAGGTAAGGACGACTTGAACGACGGCGACGACGAAAATGACGGCGAACATGACGCAGGCGATCGTCGTGCCCATCCCCATCGCGTTCACGTTCATCGTGCCTCCGACCGCGCTGTTGTCGCCGAAGGCGATCCGGTAGAAGAATAGCGCCATGACGTCCACGCTGCGGTTGATACCGCCCGATACGCCGCCCAGAATAAAGCTGAAGTCAAACATCGTCATCGCGAAAATATAGGTCAAAATCAGCATGTTCAGCACCGTCGTCTTGATCTGCGGCAGCACGATGCCGAAAAACCTCCGCCAGTACGACGCTCCTTCAAGCAGCGCGGCCTCCATCATTTCTACGGGAATCATCTTCATCGCCCCGAGGAAAAAGATCATGCCGACGCCGATGCCCGACCAAGCGACCATCATCCACACGATGTAAATTCCGAACTCCGGCAGCCCGATCCACGGCCTCGTCCAATCGCCCAATCCGACCGCTTCCAGCAGCTTGTTAAAGACGCCGATGTTGCCGTCGAAAATGAGCGTGCCCATAAACACGATGACGGGCGTGGCGATAAATTGAGGCGAGAAAATCATCGCCTGAAAGAAGCGATGCCCTCTGATTCGGCTATATAGCAAATAGGCCATATACAGCTGCCCGGGCAGCACGGCAAGCGTATTGAGCAAAAACAGAACGACGCTATGCCGGAACGCCCCCGTCAGCTGCGCGAACAGTTCCTTGTTGCCGAACAGCTCGGCGTAATTGGCGAAGCCGACGAACGACTTCGGCCCGATCCCGTCCCATTGATTCAGGCTAATTTGGAACGCCGAGAAGATCGGATAGACGGTAAACAAGCTGTACAGCGCGAAACCCGGCAAAATGAACCACAGAAATGGCCGTTTTCTAAACCAAGTCAACCGTAACACCCTCTTTGCTCGCGGCTAAGGGGCTGTCCCATACGCTAACAAAGCTTCTTGGCAAGATAATCGATGAACAAGGGGACAGGGGGATGTACCTCCCTCCGATGCTATACGCTCCTGAAATTTGAATAGGCAAACCCGTTGCAAGGTGATTTCAGGAGCGTATGAGGCAGTCTCCGGGAGGTACATCCCCCTTCTTTGTCTATCGATCATCCCAAGCTTCTATCTACCGGGACAGCCCCTCGATCCGGATGATGTCTTCATGTTTACTGCGCCGGGTAAGTGGCCGCCTTGTCGAGTATGTCCGCGCCCTCGGCTCCGGTAATCGCGGACGTCATCAGCTTCGGAATGACGTCCTTCATGAAGACGTCGGCCGCGTTGGATTCCTGCGAGGACAGCGCGGTCAGCACGCTATAGATGTTGACGCCCGCTTCGTCGAATACCGCCAGCTCCTTGACGCCTTCGTCTTTCGGCGTAATGTCCTTAAGCGTCGGCACAAGGCCTACCGCATCCTCCAAAATTTGCTGCGCCTCGAGCGAGTTCAGGAACTCGATATACTTGACCGCCTGATCGGGATGCGCCGTCTTGGAAGACACCGCATACGTCATGAAGTTGCTGTAGCTGGACTGCACGACCTTCTTGCCTTCCTTGTTCGGAATCGAGAAGCGGCCCAGGTTGATGCCGGAATCGACGTAAGTCGCGTTAGCCCACGTTCCGTCGATGATCGCCGCCGCTTTTCCGTTCGTGAACGCGAATTGCGCGGCGGCGTAATCCTGAGCGAGGAAGTCTTTGCCGAAATACCCTTTGTCTACGAAGTAGCGGAACGCCTGCAGCGTCTCGGCGACGGTCGGATCGGTCAGCTTGCCTTGGCCGGCTTGCGCCGCCTTAAGCGCCGCGTTGGAGAAGGCCGGCGCGAAAGCGAAGATCGGCCAAGCGCGATCCCATTCGCTCTTTCCGGCAAGCGCGACCGGAGTGACTCCCGCCGCCTTCAAAGCGTCCAGCCCCTGGACGAATTCGTCCCATGTCGCGGGTGCTTGCAGACCGTTCTTCTCGTACAGATCCTTGTTGTAATACACGACGTTCGTATCGAAGAACGACGGCAGCGAACAGTAGATTTTACCGTCTACCGTACAGTAGGTTTTCTCGGATTCGGAGAAGCGGGATAGATCCAAGTCATACGGCGTCAGATCCGTCAGAAAGCCGTTTTTGACCATTTCGCCCATCTTCGCCGTCTTGTCTCCCTGCACCCAGAACAGATCGGGGAGCTCGTTCGCCTGCAGCGCGACGTTTAAGCTCTGATCGTTTTGGGCGAAGTCGTACTCCAGCTTGATGTTCGGATACTTGGCCGCGAAAGCGGCGTTGATCTTCTTGAACGGCTCTTCCAGCACGGCTTGGTTGCCCAAATCCCCCCAGACCTTCAGCGTAACGTTCTCTTCTTGGGGAGCTTGGGAGCTCTCCGCGGGCTCGCTGCCCGACGGGCTGGCCGACGGACTGGCCGACGGACTCGATGCGTCGTTTCCGTTGTTCTTGCCGCCGCAGCCCTGCAGCACCGCGCCTATCATGGCGAGCAGCGCGAGCGCGGTAACGAGTTTTTTTCCCTTCAAATGAAACCCCTCCGTTTTCGTAGGAATGTAAGCCTGATCGCGACTTCCTACATTGTAAGCGATTGCATTCTGCCGCTCCATGCAGCAATCGCCTGAGAACGTTCCATCTCGACCGGAGAACGCGGCGGTTCCCCGGTCGATGTTCCATATTTTACGATTCAGCTTCCATTCTAAGCGGTTAAATTCGCCGTTTGAACTGCTTTACCGTCTGGCCGGTCGTACGCTTGAACACTTTAATAAAATAATTCGCGTTCAGATAGCCGACCCGCGCGGCGATCTCTTCGGTGGAAAACTCCGTTTCGTTGTAGAGCCGGATCGCCTCGCGGATGCGGACGCGCGTCAAATAGTCGGAAAACGCCTCCCCCGTCTCCTGGCGGAACCGCTGGCTGAAGTGGCTCGGACTGAAGCTGACGTGCTCGGCGGCGTCCTCCAGACGGATCGGCTCGCCGAAGCGGCTTTCCACGTACGTCTTGGCTTTCGCGAGCCAGCCCCGGCTCGCTTGCAGCGACGAAGCCGCCTCTTTCGCGCGTGTCAGAGCCTCCTCCAGAATGCGGGCGAATTCGGATTGCGTGCCGGCCTTGCGGAACGCCTCGCTCAAGGGCAAAGCCGTCCCGGACCGGCCGCGAAGGCTTTCCGGGTCCGTCTCGTACCGCTCGATCATCAGATTCGCGAGATGGGTCGCGATCATCTCGCCGATGCGCTGCCATTCGGACGGATACAGCCGATTCGCCGGATCGGACATGCGGCGGCGAATGTCGGCGCCCAGTTCCTCGAAGTGAAGAAACTCGATTTTATTTTTCGCCTGCCTGTACAGGTTCAGCCGCTCCTGCTCGGACAACCCTCGCATCGCGCAGCGCACGCCGAAATAGATGCCCGCTCCTTCGTAGAAGCACATTCGAACGGCGAGCTCCGCTTCCGGCCTGGATTGACCGAGCCGTTCGAGCGGCAGCGACGCCCCCGTTCCGGCGACAAGCGCGACGTTCAGGTTTTTCGCCCAGGACGCCGTAAGCTCTTCGGCAATCTGCCGCAGCCGGATCGAGCCGTCCGCCTCGTCTTCGCTCAGCGCGCAGGCTCCATGCAGCAAGCCGTCCTGCTCCCCGAAGTATTCCAATCCGTCCAACCTGGAGAAGATCTCCTCCGTCTGAAGCGCCATCGCCTTGCGTTCCGTCTGGGAATAGCCGGAAGGCTTCGGCAGAGGCATAAGCGCGAACCATCGCGCCGCCCCGCCCCATCTTCGCAGCCGCTCCAGCATACATGGACCATGCTCCGACAATCGGATGTCCGGATTCTCCTTCGTCCGAGCCAGCCACAAGGCTCTCTCGTCGCCGATTCCGATCTCCCCCGCGGCTTCAGGGATTACAGCGCTTCGCTCCCCGACGGACAGCGCATCGAGAACGCGCAGCAGCTCATCCGGTTCCATTTCGTATTTCGAGATATAATCGGTCACGCCGGCCTGGATCGCCTGGCGGGTATATTCAAAGTCGCTGTAGCTGCTCAAAATGATAAAACGAAGACCCGGATCGAGCCGCTTCAGCTCGCGGATAAGCGCGAAGCCGTCCATCCCCGGCATGCGGATATCGGTCAGCACGATGTCGAACCTCTCACCCGCGGCAGCGCGCACCGCTTCCTCCCCGTTCTTGAACACCCCGGCGATCCGGTAGCCGCGGCTTTCCCAATCGATGATCGATTGCAGTCCGATCCTTACGAGCGCTTCGTCGTCAACGATCATCACTTTATGCATGCGAGCGCTCCCCCTCTGGCTCTGCCGTTTTTTGCGCCCTTAATGGCACCTTAACCGTAACGGACGTGCCGATTCCCGGTTCGCTTCGAATGAACAGGCCGTAGCTCGCCCCGTAATGAAGCTGGATTCTCTCGTGAACGCTGCGCACGCCGAGCCGATCGGTCGGGGGCGCCGACAGCCCGCGGACGAGCCCGCCGACCTTCTCCTCGTCCATGCCGACCCCGTTGTCGACGACCGTCACGAGCAGATGGTCCCCTTCGGACGCGGCCGAGACGGCAATTTCCCCCGGACGCTCCGACGGCGCCAAGCCGTGGATGAGCGCGTTCTCGATGAGAGGCTGCAGCAAAAACTTCAGCACTCGGACGCGCCCGAGCTCGGCCGGTACGTTCGCCGCGAAATCGAAGTGCTGGTAGCGCACTTTCTGAATCGCGACGTAATTGCGCAAAATCTCGATTTCGTCCGCCAGCGGCACAGGGTCTCCCGATCCGCGCAGAGCATAGGAAAGCAAGGCGTTCAAAGCGTCGACCATCTCCTTGATATTGTCCTGCTTCTGAATCATCGCCATCCACCGGATCGAATTGAGCGTGTTGTACAGAAAATGCGGCGACAGCTGGTTCTGCAGCACCCGAATTTCGGCGTCCTTCTTTTTCTTCTCCTGCTTGGCGACTTCGTCGATCAGCTGCTTGATCTCGTACATGATCGAGATGAACGTATCGTTCATCTCGACGATTTCCACCGCCCCTCCGAAACGCTTCAGCTTGCCCGGACGCACGCCCTTGATGCCCATTTTCATGTTCAGCGTCAGCCTGCGGATCGGGATGACGAGATCAAGCGCCAGCAGGTGGGTAACGATGAGACCGAGCAAAAGGCATCCGAACAAAATAAACAGCGCCTGACGAACCGTATGGTAGATCGGCTCGTACAGCCGGTCGAGCTGCATCTGCACGGCCAGCGTCCAGCCGTTGCCCAGCCGATCGTCGGAAAAGGACAACAGCCGGCCGCCGTTGGTCTCGTCGATCGACACCTCGTTGTCGACGAGCGCCTCGCCGTTTTCGTCCAGCAGCCTAAGCGCCGTGTCCTCCTGGAACTTCGTCTGCCGGAAAATATCTCCGACCGCCTCGACGCGAATGACGAGCGTCAACGTGCCCAGCTCGTTCAGCTTCTCGTCGCGGATCGTCCGTCCTAGCCGAAAAGCCCGGAATTTCGTATAGCCGTCGTCGAACGTCAGCGGAGCGAACCATTTGGCCCCGCCCTTCATCTCTCCGACCGCCGCCCGGTATGCCGGATTGCTCACGCCGTACTCGTCGAAGGCGTTTTTGCCGTAGGTGTAGACGGCGCTCCGCGTCTCGATCTTGATCGAGCGAATATAGCCGTTCTGGTCCGCGCCCAGCCAGAGCACGTTCAGCTTCTCGTTGATCGCGCTCTCCACCTTGAATCTGTCGTAGGCGGACTCGGGCTCCGCCTTCGCCAGCTTCAGCAGCTCGCCGTCCGTCATGATCTGCTTGCTGAGCTGCTCGTAGCTTCTCATTCGGTCGTCGACCTTCTGACCCATCAGGCCGAGCAGGTCGGTCGCGTATTCGGCGGCTTTCGCCTTCGAAGAGGACGTATAGCTTTCCGTCAAGTAATAAATACCCGCGAGCGCGGGGAGTAAAATCAGCGGCATATAAACAAGCACCAGCTTGTAAGGCAGGCGGATGCTGCGCCAACGCGTCGGAAGCCTGAACCTGCCGATTCTCATCCGTCTCCCCCTCATGAATGCGTTTTCTCCATCATTCTAGCACAGATAGCCGAGGCTTCGTCCGGAATATAAATGGTTTTGCCGCAAGCCTCGGCCTCAAGACGAAACAGGCCATCCCGAAAAAGGATGGCCTACATATTTGTCGCTATAGATAGCAGGATGTTCCCTATAGGATCGCTGGAAGAGGGGGAATAAGGCGTGAGACGCAAGCCTATTCCGGCGACTGACCGCTTTTAACGGTCCAGCAGACGTTACGCATGCCAATTCAAGCGGATGACCGCTTTTGGCGGTCCAGCAGGACGTTACGCATGCCAATTCGAGCGGATGACCGCTTTTAGCGGTCCAGCAGGCCGTTACGCATGCCAATTCGAGCGGATGATCGCTTATAACGGTCCAGCAGGCCGTTACGCATGCCAATTCGAGCGGATGATCGCTTTTAACGGTCCAATAGGCCGTTACGCATGCCGATTCGGGAGGATGATCGCTTTTAGCAGTCCAGCAG
>JAEZZE010000477.1 GCA_023418755.1 Bacillota bacterium
GAGGTGGAGTCGCAAGTGGCCGGCTCCGGCGGAGCGACGAGTCCGTATGCCGAGCCGGTACCGTTCGTTCATCGCCGGCAATTTCTGAAGTGGACGGCAGGGGCCGCATTGGCCGCGGTCGCGCTCCCTCCTTTCATTCGCTGGCTGGCGAGCTCCGGAGGAGGCGGAATGGGAATGCCCGGCGTGGACGGCATGGCAGGCGCGTCCGGCGCCGACCCCAACCGGATGCTGCCGGCCCCGACGCCGCTGCCCGATTCCGCCAACGTGGTCGGGGGAGGAGCGAAGGGCTATTTTCGCATGTACACGGTTACGCCGCTTCCGTCCTTCGATTCCGATACGTGGAGCTTTCGACTTTTCGGCCTCGTGGATCGTCCGTCTACGTGGAATTGGGAACAGTTTCTCGCGCTGGCCCGCACCGTGCAAGTCAGCGACTTCCACTGCGTGACCGGGTGGTCCGTATACGGCAATACGTGGGAGGGCGTTCCTCTAGCCGCTCTGCTGGAGGCGGCCGGAGTAAAACCTAGCGCCAAGTACGCGAAGTTTTATTCGGGAGACGGAACCTATACCGACGCGCTGACGCTGGATCAGGCGAGAATGGACGACGTGCTGATCGCCTTGCTGCATGACGGCAAACCGATTCATCGGGATTACGGAGGGCCGGTTCGCCTCATCGTGCCCAAGATGTACGCTTATAAATCCGTCAAATGGCTTTCCGCCATCGAGTTGATCGATTCGGAGCATATCGGCTATTGGGAGCAGCGCGGCTATGACGCGAACGCTTGGGTGAAGGGGTAAAGCCTTATGCGTTGATTGTCGCTTCGCTGGATAAGCTAAGGGAAGAAGGACGCGCAACAGCCCGGATATACGGCGGCCGCCTTGAAGCGGAGAGCCGTCATGTCCGGGCTGTTTGGCTTCGTCGCGGTCGACCGACCGCCGTCATGCGGCGATGCGCCGTGCGCCGGGAGCCGCGCGCGTGCGAAAACCGCAGCGGTACGGAGAACGGCGTCGCGGGTCAGTCGGTTTTCTTCTTGGCTCTCGGCACGGGGGCGACGGACTTCGTGTTCTCCAAAGTGTCGTTGACGAAGGCCATATCCTGATTTTCAGCTTTCATGCCCGTCGTTCCTTTGTAGTTTCCTTTATGCGACTGGTTTTCCATGGGCGATCCCTCCTCTCTTCGAGGTCATTGTGCGCATTCCGCTAGAGCGTTATCCGTATCGGGAGGTTGGCAAAAACATGAGGAATAGTCCGCGCCCGGATGTATGGCGAAGAGCGGCGGCCCTATGCGCGGCATGCGCGGTCGGGGCGCTGCTGCTCGTATCGTGCGCCGGGAAAAAAGAGGCCGGATCCGCTCCGCCCGCCCCGGCCAAGATGGGAGCTCCGACCGCCGAACAATGGCTGGAACGGGCGGCAGCCGCTGCCGGATCGATGAAGAAATACGCCTTCGAAATGCAGATGAGCCAGGAGCTCGGTCCGGCCGGGGATTCGAAGCGTTCCGACGTAAGGGTCGATATGCTAGGGAAGGCGGAGCGCGACCCGCTTAGGCTGGATCAGACGATCACGAGCGTCATCGACGGGGAAGCCTCCACGCTGCGTTCGATCGTGACGCCGGAGGCGTACTTCATGTATTTGCCCGAGTACGAGGAATGGAGCCGGTTGTCCAAAGAGGTGGCGGAGGAGAACGCGGCGACGCTGTCGGATTTCCAGATCAATCCCGAACGCGCGATCGGGCGAGTCCGGCAACTGGGGGAAGGATTAAGCGCCGAGAGAAGCGGCAATGCGATAGCCGTCCGCTACGAAGGCGCCGGTCCGGAGGCGAAGGCGTTTACGGCGGGGCTGCTGAAAAGCACGCTGGGATTGACCTCATCCGAAGAGGTCATTGCGGACGAATTGGAGGTGTCGAGGTTGAAGGTCGCTTATTATGTGGACGCGGAGAAGCATTGGCCGTTGTCCTATCGGATCGAGACGGAACTGACCGTCGAGCTCGAGCCGGGGAAGAAGACTCCGGTCAAGCAGACGCTGGGCGGCACTTACAGCAAGCCTAACGCCACCGAAGCGATCGTCGTTCCGCCCGAGGCTCTGGAGGCTCCCGATCCGGCCGAAATCGAGGATTTGCTGGATTTCGGAACTTGAAGGCGGTACGGGGCGAGCGCGGTTACGGTGGAATTGGGGATAGGGAATAAGGGAATAGGGGAATAAGGCATAAGGTATGCGGGCGGCTAAACGACTTTATTCGGGAACGTATGCGACGGGCGATGCACGCTCCGGTCAGCGCGACAATGCGCTCGGGCGTGCTTTTTTTCGCGTTTTGTTTTCGTGGCGGAAGAGGGGGAGCGGATTTGAAATAGAGGCGATGGGGCTTCGCGCCGAGGAAGTCGCTAATTTGGAGAAAGGCGAATAAGCCGGGCGCGGCCGGGCAGTGGACGTTAACGCCGAGTTCCGTTATAATGGCGTGAGAATTGAACAGCTTGACGATCCGTTTACGGTAGGCGGAGTAAGCGGTCGCGAGAAGTCAGGAGTGTTAGGTCATGGCATTGTCGTGCGGAATCGTCGGCCTTCCGAACGTTGGAAAGTCGACCTTGTTTAATGCAATAACCCAAGCGGGAGCGGAGATGGCGAACTATCCGTTCTGTACGATCGACCCGAACGTCGGCGTCGTGGAGGTGCCGGACGAGCGGATGCGGAAGCTGGCGGATATCGTGAATCCGAACCGGATCGTGCCGACCGCGTTCGAGTTCGTGGATATCGCGGGATTGGTCAAGGGAGCCAGCCGCGGGGAAGGGCTGGGCAACAAGTTTCTGGCCAACATCCGCGAAGTGGACGCGATCGTTCATGTCGTTCGCTGCTTCCAGGACGAGAATATTACCCACGTATCCGGCAAGATCGATCCGATCAACGATATCGAGGTTATTAACCTCGAATTGATTTTGACGGATATCGAGTCGGTCGAGAAGCGGATGGAGCGCACGCGCAAAGGCTTGAAGAGCGGGGACAAGAAAATCGCCGAGGAGCTCGAGGTGCTCGAGCGCCTGCACGCGACTCTTACGGCGGAGAAGCCGGCGAGAAGCTTGGAGTTGACGGCGGAAGAAGCCCGTCTCGTTCGCGATCTTCATCTGCTCACGATGAAGCCGGTGCTGTATGCGACGAACGTGGGCGAGAGCGACGCGGCCAACGCCGACGGCAACGAATTCGTTCAGAGAGTGCGCGAATACGCGGCGGCGGAAGGCTCCGAGGTCGTGCATATCAGCGCGAAGGTGGAGTCCGAGATCGCCGAGCTCGAGGGCGAGGACAAGGAGATGTTCCTGGAGGAGCTGGGGCTGACCGAGTCGGGATTGAACCGCCTGATTCGCGCTTCGTACAAGCTGCTCGGACTGTATACGTATTTTACGGCAGGCGTTCAGGAAGTACGGGCGTGGACGATCCGTCAAGGGACGAAGGCGCCTCAGGCGGCCGGCGTCATCCATACCGATTTCGAGCGGGGCTTCATCCGCGCCGAGGTCGTATCGTACGAAGATCTGGTCGCCAACGGCTCGATGAAAGCGGCCAAGGAGAAAGGGCTTGTGCGGCTCGAAGGCAAGGAGTACGTCGTCGCGGACGGCGACGTGATGCATTTTTTGTTTAACGTGTAATCGGCTGACCGGCAGAGAACGCTTGGTCGGCAAGCCGTTCGAATAAGTGAAATCGGCAAGGCGCATGTCGACCCCGGAGCGGGGAGGCATGCGCCTTATTGTCGTTCCTCCGCCGGACGGTTCCGGAACGCATCGACGGGACGGAGAAGGACATGGCCGCGTTGACGGCGGGGCGTTCGGCGTCGAATCGGCGGAGTTCGTTCTGCCGCGTTCGTCCAGGTCCGGGAATAAGCACGTGGGATGGTGCTATGAGTGCTGGAGGAGCGAGAAATTCGGGAATAGGCACGCGGGACGGTGCTATAGGAGGCCAACGGGGGGGACAATGGAATAAGCGCGCAGGAGGGTAATGGAAGGGGACGAGGGAAGTAGAAATTAGATTCGCACCGAATGAATCGTAAAAGTTCATTTTTCTAATGAAACATTTAAGAATGAGGGCGCGTCTGTGAGGTTGAAGCAAGAGCGGCAAAGTTTGCCGGCAGTCTTCAACCGAATTCCGAAAGGAGAATGCAATGATGCAAAAGAAAAAGCTGTTGGTCGTATTGACCGCCGTCGGGTTGTTGGGAACTAGCGCCGCCGCGGCCGCGGGAGCGAGCGGACTGGTCGGCAAGGTTACCGGGGTGTTCCATAAAGATATCGTCGTCTCCGTGAACGGGGACAAAACTTCGCTGAATCCGGTCTACATTAACGGAAAAGCGTATCTGCCGGCTCGCGAAACGGCGACCGAGCTCGGATACGTCCTGAACTGGAATCCGAAGACGAAGGAGATCCAAATCAACTCGAAGGAAGAGCAAGCGGTGGAATACTTGCGAATGCTGGGCGTGATCGTCGACATTACACCGACGGACAAGGACGGGCAGTATCGGATCGAGCTGCTCGGCCACGGGGACCAGCGCTGGATGATCCTCTACGTCGACAAGGATACCGAGCTGGCGGACGAAAGCGGCAAAACGATCGGTTTCGCCGACCTGAAAGCGGGAACGCGGATCATGGCGGAGTTCGGTCCGGTCATGGCGATGAGCTATCCGGGGCAGTCCCACGCGAATAGAGTCGTCGTCAACGGAGAATCGCTCGTCAAGGAAGACGTCATCCAATCGATCGAGAAAACCGATGACGGCTGGCGGGTGAAGTTCGGCGAGACGAAGGACGGCCAAACGACGACGTCGATCATCCTGAACGCCGGCAAGGAAACGGGCGTCATGACGTCTGAAGGCATCGACGTTCCGTTCGCCAATCTGAAAGCCGGAGACAAGGTTCGCGCCTACTACGGCCCGATCATGACGAAGAGCCTGCCTCCGATCAGCCCGCTGCACTATCTCGTCGTGCTGTCCGACGTCGCTCAGCTCGCTCCGGCGACAATCCAGGAATACCGCGAGCTGGGCTGGAAAAACATGCCCTCCGATCAGAAGCCGCACCTGACGACGAAGAAGGATGACGCTCGGGTCGAGGAAGTCGATTCCGGGAACATCAGCGTGATGATGTCGACGGACGCGCAGAAGAAGCGGCTGGAGGAAATTCAAGCCGTTAACGGCAAGCTGATCTCCGTCGTGTACGATACGGACCAGAACGCTCTTATCGGTCCTCTCGTCATGATTTTCGATCCGGAGACGAAAGAACTGCTCGGATTTCTTCCGCGGAAGTAATCCGAAACCCTGCCCCGGCAAGGTGTATTTCAGAAAAAACTTCTAAATTCTGTCCGACGCGGATAACGAACGTTTCTTCCTTAACCGTCGCGAAGAAGAAGTTAATAAGGTTGGAAAAGAAGCGAGGCCGATGAGCGATCATCGGTCTTTTGCTATGGGCGGGCCTGTCCCGCGCTGAGGAATGAAGCTCTTACGTGCTTTCTCAACGCGTCGCGTCTGTCCGAGAATCGGACTCGGCAGTATAATGATAGATTAAGAGGACGCATGCGGAGGAGGGGAAGCCATGAATCGACAGGAGGGGAAGCGAGCAGGGTCTCGGAATCGGGGATTCGTCGGCCGCCGGCGCGAACTGGAGGTTTTCGCGGACTGGCTCGCGGACGATGCGGCGCCCTTCCGGATTTTCTCGGTAACGGGAATCGGCGGGATCGGCAAAACGACCCTAATGGCCGAGATGGCCCGTCTGGCCGGACAGGACCGGCATTTGACCGTATGGATCGACGGACGGACCTGTCCCCATACGCCCGCCGCGTTCCTGGAAAGTCTCGGCGCGACGTTAACTCTGGAGCCGGAACTGGCCGGCATCAAGCCGGAATTTCCGTTAAAGCCGCTGATCCAAGCGACGCCCGGGCGCAGGGCGATTCTGCTGATCGATAATTTCGAAAGCCTGACGCTGCTCGAAGGATGGCTGATGGACGTATTCATGCCGAAGCTGCCGTTATCCGGATTCGCGGTCGCTCTCGCGTCCAGACCCTCGTTGTCTCCGGTCTGGATTACCCATCCGGTCTGGGGAAGACGCGTCGCGGAGCTGCCGCTCCCGCACTTCTCCGACGAAGAGACGCTCGCTTACATTCGGGCCGCGGGGGACTTTCCGGACGAGACGGTCGGAAGATTGTCGAGACTGACCGACGGGCATCCTTTCGCGCTCGCCCTGGCGACGGATTCGGCGATCAAAGGCAAGGGAGAAGGAAGGGAAGCCGAAGCCCTCGTCTCCCAAGCGGTCAGCGCTTCCGTGCTTAGAGAGCTCGCATCGTCGGAATTGCAGCCGATGGTCGATATTTTGACGGTGCTGTCGCAGGCTAACCAGGAGGCGCTAACCGAACTTCTCGGCTATCCGGTAACGATCGGACAGTACCGGGAGCTTGGCGGCATGTCGTTCATAAAA
>JAEZZE010000483.1 GCA_023418755.1 Bacillota bacterium
GGATGGGCCGCGATCGCGTACGGATGCATCTACGCGGGCTTCTCGCTGCGTCTCAAGCGATCTTTGAATTCCGGGGCCCCTTCCGCCGTGCAGGAACAGACGTCAACCTGAATGCGGGGAGTTGTTAGCGATCGTCACGGACTCGTTAGCGCCGATACGGCGCGAACAGGCGGGCAGCCCCCGGTCCGGCCCCAGGCTGCTCGCCGCGAGAAGCGCGGCCCTTGCTCTAAGCGGGCTGATTGCCTTCTTGTTTCTCTATAAGATTCCCTCGTACTTTCTGTACATCCGGGAGACCTGTCCTGCCTCGGCATGCGAATACGCCAGATTGACGCCGTTGCCGCCGGCCGTGCTGGAAGCGATCGGATGGAGTTACGGCGACCTTGCCGTGCTGTATACGAGCATTGCGCTGCTTCACTTCGCCGTCTTTTTCGTCGGAGCTCTGCTCATCTTCGTCAAACGCCCGAACGATCCGATCTCGTATATCGCGGGGGCGGCTTTTATCGCGTTTCCCGCTTCCAGCTACTTTCCGGATATGTGGCGGGAGCTCGGATGGCTGGGGGAGGGACTAGCGAATACGTCCACTCTCCTGTTTATCCTTTTTTTGCTGTTGTTTCCCAACGGCAAAGTCGTGCGGAAACGTCTGTTCTGGAGCGGCATCGGACTTACGGTCGTACGCTTGATCGCGGGCTTTTTCGAGAACGAGCCGTGGGGACTGCAGCATTGGCCGATCGCCGTCAACCTGCTCTCGATGGTCCTGATGTACGGCATCTTGCTCTACAGCCAGTACTTCCGGTACCGGTACGAGGCGAGCGCCGTCGAGCGGCAGCAGACCAAATGGTTCCTCTACGGGCTGCTGCTCACCCTGACGGGCATTCTGATCGTCAGCGTCATCCCGCTTTTGTTTCGGCCGGACTTCTATTCCCAGCCTTCCCCTCTTTGGCTCCTCGTCTTGGACGTCATGGTCATTTTGCTGTTGATGCCGATTCCCGTGACGCTCACGATGACGATGCTGCGCAAGCGACTGTGGGATATCGATCCTATCGTGAACCGTACCCTCGTATACGCCGGATTAAGCGCGCTTATCATCGCGGTCTATTCGCTTATCGTATGGTATTTGTCGTTTCTATTTAAGGTCGGCCAGAATATGGTATTCTCCCTGGTCGCCACAGGCGTAACGGCGTTCCTGTTCGCGCCGCTGAAGGAAAGGCTGCAGAGGACGGTCAACCGGATGATGTACGGAGAACAGCAGGATCCGTACACCGTCCTGCTCGAGCTCGGAAACCGGTTGAAGGAGCCCCTCGCCCCGGACGCGGCACTGGAGATCGTCGCGAGAACCGTCAAAGAGTCGCTGCGCCTGCCTTACGCGGGAATCCGGCTCGTTCGGAACGAGCAGACGCTGCTCGTCGCCTCCGTGGGCGAACGGCCGCCGGTAACGACCGAACTGCCGTTAATCAGCGGAGGACTGGAAATCGGCAGCTTGATCGTTGCGGTACGTTCGCCCGGAGAAACGTTCAACGAAGCCGATCTGCGTATGCTGGGCATTCTGTCCAGGCATGCGAGCACGGTCCTCCAAAGCGTCAAGCAGACGATGGACATCGGCTTATTGATCGCCGAGCTGCAGCAGTCGCGGGAACAATTGATTATGGCGCGCGAAGAAGAACGCAGGTCCATGCGCAACAATTTGCATGACGATATCGCGCCGAGGCTCGCCTCCATGAAGCTTACCGCGTCTCTGGTGGAAGACTGGATCCGCGACGATCCCCCCAAAGCGATTCGTTTCATGAGCCGGTTCCGGGAGGAAATCGGGAAGACGGTGGAAGAAATCCGCGGAATCGTGTACGATCTTCGGCCGCCTTCGCTGGACGAGCTCGGGCTCGTCGGAGCGATTCGCCAGCGGGCCGAACAGCTGCAAGACGTACGAGCCATCGCGGAAGCCGAGCCGCTTCGGATCGAGATCGAACCGACCGCGTCCCTGCCAAGCTTGCCAGCCGCTGTCGAAGTCGGAGCGTACCGCATCGTTACCGAAGCGCTCGTCAACGTCGTCAAACACTCCCGGGCCGACCATTGCCGGGTACGAATCGATTTTCGGGCCGAAACGGGCGAGCTGGGGCTCGAAATCGCCGATAACGGCATCGGCTTGGCGAACCGGCCGTCCCAGCCCGCGCATAAGGGAGGGCTGGGGCTGACCTCGATACGGGAACGCACGGGGGAATTGGGAGGCGTCTGCCGATTCGACTCCCCGCCGGAAGGCGGGACGGTCGTCTCGGCGGCGCTGCCGGTCAAAATCCAATCACGGAAAGGAGATCACGATGGAAACCCCGCTTCGAATCTTGGTGGCGGATGACCACCCGCTATTTCGGGAAGGCGTCCGGAACGTCGTGGATAGCACGGAAGGGATGACGGTCGTCGGGGAAGCGGCTTCGGGGGACGAGGCGGTGAAGCTGTCGCTCGAATTGCTCCCGGACGTCGTTCTGATGGATATCCGCATGCCCGGCTTGAACGGCATCGAGGCGACGGCCCGAATCCGCTCGGCTCAGGGCGGCATTCGCGTTCTCATGCTGACGATGTTCAAGGACGACGACTCCGTCATATCCGGGATGAAGGCCGGAGCAAGCGGCTACATTCTCAAGGACGCGGACAAGGAGGATATCGTCCGCGCGATCCGGGTCGTCGCGGCCGGAGAAGCGATCTTCGGAGGCGACGTCGCAAGCCGGCTGATCGCTTATGCCGTTCGCCCCGCGTCCCGTTTGAATCAGTTTCCGGATTTGACCGATCGGGAGAAGGATGTGCTGCTTCTGATGGCCGAAGGCTGCGCCAATTCGGACATTTCCGACAAGCTGAACCTCAGCTCGAAGACCGTGGCCAACTATGTCTCCGTCATTCTGAACAAGCTGCAGGTGCCCGACCGCGCCGGCGCGATCCGGCTCGCGAAGCAAACCAACCGGGACGATCTTTGAAGAACTTCCCCGCCGCAGAAGAAACGTTCCCGGATCGGCCGGGAATTGCCCGCTTTTCCCGTGACCGTACGCAAGCCCTATGATACACTAGTCCTATACGGACTTAGCGAGAGGGAATCGGATATGGGAATTCGGTCGGCTTCTGTCAACAGACCTTACTTGCTGGCGGGGACGCATGCGCTCTGGTGGGCGCTCTTCGCGGCCTCCTTCGTCGTCTCCGTCTCCAGCCACGGATTCGGGGCCGGCATCTACAGTACGGCTTGCGAAGATGCTTCCTGCTATTACATGCAGTTGAAAGCGAGCCAGCTCGACCAGTTGGAGGCGGCCGGAATCGGCCCCGATCTCTATGGCAGCCTGATTTTTATTTTGCTGGCGCTCCAGAACTTGTCCTTCTGGGTCGTCGGCATTTTGCTGTACCGATATGGCTGGAAGGATATCTATTGCGTGACGGCATCCCTCGTTCTCGTCGTGACCGGAACGATCTTCAGCGCGAACGAGGAGCTGTTCAACGACTCCCCATTCCTTCACGATCTGTTCGAGGGGCTCAACATTCTGGGAGCATCCTACCTCGTCTTCCTGCTGCTGTTTCCCGAAGGGCGCTTTACGCCGCGTTGGACATCCGTCCTCGCGGCTCTTTGGTTCGTCCATCTCATCATCAACCTGATCCCGCCGTACGTTGCCGGCGAGCCTCTCGTCGCGATCCCTTCCGATTGGACGTACGGTTTCATCGCCGTCTCCCACGTCTTGACCTTCATCGTGCTCGTCTATCGATATTCGCGAGAGTCCTCGGCCGGAACTCGCCGGCAGCTGCGTTGGTTAATGACGAGTCTATGCATTTACGTGGGCGCCGGAATTCTCGGCAACGTCGCTCCGCTGTTCGGAGAGGACGGTCACGGATTCGCGAGAATGCTCGTTCAGATCTCGGTTTACTCCAGCTTGATGTTCGTTCCTTTCTCCATCGGCGTCATCGTCCTGGAGCGCCGTTCTAAGTATTTGCCGCACGCCTTTAATCGGACGATGGTCTATATGGTGCTTAGCGTCTTTATCGTGAGCGCCTATGCTTTGTTGGTCGGCTCGATCGGCTATCTCATTCAAGGCAAGGCTCACGCCGTCGTTACGATGCTGGCGACCGGTTTGCTTGCGGTCATGTTCCAGCCTTTAAGGTCGGGAGTGCAGAGAGCGGTCAATCAGTTGGTATACGGCAAGCGCGACGATCCGTACCGCATTCTCTCGAAGCTGACGGAGCAATTGGAATCTTCGTTAACGCACCAATCGCTGCTATCCTCGGTGGCGGAGAAGGTCGCGAATGCCTTGCAGATTCCTTACGCCGCGATCGAAACCTATTCGCACGGCGGAATCGAGCAATTCGCGGTGTACGGCGCGCCCGCCGACGATTCCGTCTCGATCGAGCTGGAAGTCAAAGGAATAGCCGTCGGACGGCTGATTCTAGGCGTTCATCGGCTGGAGGAAGCGCTGCCGCCCGGAACCCGACACATGATCGAAGATCTCGTTCGCCAGGTCAGCATCGCCGTGCAGACTTACAGCCTCTCGGACGATCTGCATCGTTCGCGGGAACGGCTCGTGAACGCGAGGGAGGAGGAACGCAGGCGCCTTCGCCGGGATTTGCACGACGGCCTAGGCTCCTCTCTGGCCAGCATGACGCTTCATCTAAACGAAGCCCTTCGTCATCACCGCGAGCAGCCGGAACGATCGAAGCAGGCCCTCGAGACCGTTCAGCAGCAGATGCGCGAATCCATCTCCGACATCAGGCGGCTCGTCTATTCCCTGAGACCGCCCACGCTGGACGAATTCGGCCTCGCGTTTGCCCTTCAGGAGCTGATCATGCAAGTTCAGTCGTCGTCTCTGCAGATTTCCCTGGAAGGCACGGATCGGGAGCTGGCGCTTTCCGCGGCGTCGGAAGTGGCGGTATACCGGATCGTGCAGGAGGCGCTCACGAACGTCGTGAGGCATGCCCGCGCAAGCAAATGCCAAATCCGCTTGAACGAGGAGGACGGTATGCTCCATATCCGGATCTCGGATAACGGAAGAGGCATGCCCGCGCATGTGAAGCCCGGCATAGGCATGCGATCCATCCGGGAGCGCGCGGAAGAACTGGGGGGAACCTTCGAGCTCGAGTCCGTTCCGGGGAACGGGACGAGAATCCATATACGACTGCCGAACGAAAGGAGAATGGAAAATGATCGGAACGGAAACGGAGCGGCTGCGTATCTTGCTCGCGGATGATCATCCGATGTTTCTGGAAGGCTTGGCCGCGAATCTGCAAAACGAGGAAGGGTTAGAAGTAGCGGGACAGGCCGCCGACGGAATCGAAGCCGTACGGATGGCGGAGCTGCTGCAGCCCGACGTGATCTTGATGGACGTGAACATGCCGGGCAAAAACGGAATCGAGGCGACCCGCGAAATTATCCGAACGTCTCCGCACATCGGAGTTTTGATTCTGACGATGTTCGACGACGACGCCTCCGTCTTTTCGGCCATGCGGTCGGGAGCGCGCGGCTATCTGCTTAAAGGCGCCCAGAAGGAGGAAATTCTCAGGGCGATCCATGCGGTCGGCGGCGGAGAAGCGATCTTCAGCGCAACGATCGCGCGAAAAATGATGTTCTACTTCGACGCGATCGTGAACAAGGAAGAGAATGTCCAGTTTCCCCAGTTAACCGCGCGGGAACGCGAGGTTCTGCAGTGGATCGCCCGCGACGTCAGCAACGTGAATATAGCCCGAAGATTGGGATTATCGTTGAAGACGATCCGCAATCACGTGTCCAACATTTTGAGCAAGCTGCAGGCGGCCGACAGGGCCCAAGCGATCCTGATCGCCCGGGAAGCGGGATTAGGCCGCGATAAATGAAACGGAAGTCCGCGTCAGCCTACAAGCGGCAAATCGATCGCCAGCTCGCAGCCGACCGGGTTTCCGTCGGCGTCTACGGAGGGGCGGATGTCCACTCCTCCGCCGAGCAGCTTCACCCTCTCGGCCATGGAGGTCAGTCCGAAGCCGGGAACGGCGGAGACGTACGGCTCCCCGTCGTTGACAAGCCGGAATCGGAGCATCCGGCCCGACGATCGCAACGAGAACCTGGCCCGGGCGCATCTGCCGTGACGGATGCCGTTGGTCAGCCCCTCCTGCAGGGCGCGATACAGAACTTGCTCCGTCAAACTTCCCGGCTCCGGCTTAGCCGCTAGCGAAATGTCGGTCTCGATGGCGATCTCCATCGTATCTTCCGTGTATCGAATCAACTCGCGAAGCGCCGCCTCCAGCGTCAACGTCCGGACAGCGTCCGGCCTGATCTGCTTGACCGCCCCGCGAATGTCGTCCAGTCCCTTCCGCACGAGTCCTTCCAGCAGCTCCAGTTTCTCCCACGGAACGCAGTTCCGCCGCTCCGCGATTCTCCTCGTCGCTTCCAGCTGGACGATCGCGGCGGTTAGCGTATGTCCGACCGCGTCATGGATTTCATGGGCGATCCGGCTGCGCTCTTCGAGCACCGATATCTCCGCGAGTCTCTCCGTATTGCGTCGAAGCTGCTCCAGTTCCCGTTTTTTGATCCGAAGCGCCGCCTCGCTGCGTTCCAGCTCCAGACGGACTTGACGGATGCGTATCGAGAAGGCGGTAAGCCCGCACAAGCATACGAACAGTAAGCCGATCAACGGCAGGCTGTCGCTCATCCCGGACAGCCCGGAATTCCGGTCGATCGCTTCGGCGATAAGACCGGGCAGCCCGCGCGGATCCAGATGGCCGGCCGTCCCAAGCGAATACGCCATGCCGGCAAGCGCGACCCAGGCGAACCCGCTACGGCGGTCCGGCGGTTGAAGAGAGCCGCCGGCATGGATGGCCTGCAAGGATAAGATCAAGACGGCTAATCCGGCGCAGGCCATGGCCGCGTTGCTCCCTGCTGACGGCATTCCGAGCATCGGCCGCAAGAGCGGCACGGCAGCGAGGGCGGCAAGATAGGACAGAGCCGTCCGATCGCCCGAAGCTCGAACAAACGGCGGCCTTCTCCGGCTTCCTGTCCATTTCATTACGGAATCGGTGTAGATCATCCATTCATCACCTCGACACCCCCATCATACCGGCGGTCCGTTCCCGGCCGCAAGAGTCCCGTTCCCGGCACGGCCGGGAAATTCCCGGGAGCCGGGCGGGAATGCCTCGGCGCAAAAAAAAGAGGCGCCCCTATGTAGAGGCGTACAAGAATATCGATGAAAAAAAGCGGGCATCCGTCTCCTGGCCGCAGCGGAAGGAGATAGACGCCCCTTGAACATCCATTCATCGATCATCGTTCGTATTACTCATGGAACAGCCCCATTCGGCGCAAGGCCTCCTCGATTAGTGCGAGATAAGTCTGAAGCCCCCGATCAGCGGAAGCGGCTTGCATTTCCCTCCTGCCGCATGGACGATCCCGAGAATCGCGAGAACGAACAGGCCCAAGTTCGCGAGCGGGCCGATGAGCAGCCAGCCGATAATCGGGATGATCGAACTGACGATATTGACGGCGACCAGAGCCAGAAACAAAGTCAGACCCTGATTCGCATGATACATCGCGAACTTCGATTGCCTGGCCGCGAACAGCGGGACAAAAAAGAGAATGTAGGCCACGATCGCCATTCCTTTGTTGTTGGCGATATCCGTAGGCTCGGCTTGCTGAAGCTCCGTTTTATCGACGCTCATTTTTCATTTCCCTTCCGTCGTTAGAATTCGTTATCCGGTTTCGATTATTACTCGGACTCGGACTCCGGCTTATTCGAATAGACTAGAGCCCCGGTAACGGTTTTATTGTCCTCCTGGTCCAGATACAGCATATATACGAACCGCTCCGTGCCTTTCTGGAACGAATGGTTAATGGAATATTCGTCCCCAAGCTTGTGAACTTCCGAATAGCCGGCTTGCTGAGCATAATCGGAATACAGTTTGATTAAGTCCTCGTAAGGCATATCCGCTTCGATCGCTAGCGTGACGGAGTCGTTGCCGCTGATCGACGACACGACTTGAATCTCTTCCGGAAGCGGTATGTCGGACGGGAACGAATCCGGGATGTCCGGCTTGCCGGACAGCGTAATTTTCTCGCCGTCCTCCTTCGTGATCGTCGTCATCCCTTGCTCCGCCTCTTTTATCGCTTTTTCGACCTTCGAGCAGCCTGTTGCGAAAACCAAGGCCGCCAGAAGGACGGCGGACAGAATTACGCTCCATCGTTGCCTGTTCTTCATTCCGCGTTCTCCCTTATCCCTATTGTTTTTAACCGTTACCATTGCCAATCCTCGTTCTGGTCTATCCGATTGCCGTTAATATCGTACACCGCGTCCCAGTCCCAATCTTTCGGGTCTTCGGCCGGCGGTTTGACGACATCGAGCTTCAGCTCAAGCTCCATTTCTTGAATTTTTTCCGTGACGCTTCTAAAGCCGGCGACGACCGATTGATGAAAAGGATCGTCATAGCCCGGGTTCACGACCCTGATCAGCAGTTGCTGAGGCTCCTCGCCGGAGGGGGCATAGACCGCGCTTACTTTGTACTTGCCGACCGGAACGTTATGCACGCCGTAACCGTTGTTCGACGGACTGCCCTTGCTGACGATTTTCTTGCCCGAGGTTCCGTCCATCATCTTGCCTACCGGTTCGAGCGTCAGGGTGACATCATTCCGGTTGGGCGGCTCATCGCCCGGATTCAGCGGGTGAATGAGATCCATCATATAGAACAGAACTTCCCCGCTTCCGCCCGTTCCGGTCGAGCTGTCGAGCTTGACGGTAAAATTGCGCACGGCGCCTTCGTTGCCGGCAAAAGGGCTATCGTCGTCGGGAGTCAAATCGACGCTATGCTTCGCGCCCTCGTACATGACCGAATATTCCGCGTACGCCATATAAGTCGCCGCCAGCTTAGTCAGCTCGATCCGATACCGTCCGTTCGCGTCCGTCTTGGCCTGCGAATTGCTGTTGTACAGCAGTTGGTTGTCGATCGTGATCAATGCGCCCTTGATCGGCTCGCCTTGCGGATTGACGACTCTGCCTTTCACGACGTACGGCTCCGGTTTCTCGTTATTTCCGCCCGTCGGCTGCCCGGCGTTTCCTCCTTGCGGCTGTCCGCCGGGAACGCCTTTCCCGATCTGAATGATCGTCTTTCCGGACGCCTTCGAAGGCGTTACCGTATACCCGCTGTTCTCCGACACGAACCGCAGGGGGATCATCGTGCTGCTGCGGATCGTCTGCGCCGGAACGGACAGCTTGACGGCTTTGCCGTTGACTTTGGCGGTCGGGCTGCCCAGCGTCAGCTCGATTTCCACTCCTTCCTTCTTCCCCGTCGCCTTCTGCTCGGCGCCGTTCCATTCGACTTTGTACCCTAACGCTTCGAAGGTTGCCCGAAAGGGCACCAGCGTCGTGCCGTTGCGAATGACCGGCTGTTGACCCTCGAACTCGAGCAGCTTGCCTTCGATATAGACCATAACCTTGTCAGCCTTCGCCATAGCGAACGAAGTCGTGCCCGCAAACAACAGTATCAGACCTGAAATCCAAAGGAGGGTCTTCGACTTCAACTTTCCCAATCCTCTCATCTCCTCTTCCTAATCGTTTCTTCTTATGGCGATCCTTCGAATTCCGCGCTTCGCATCTCATGCAATAAGGGGGAGCGCCGCTTCAAGGTTGTGGCCCGAGTACACGAAATTCGTTAACATCGTATTACTTTTGATAGTCACGCGCTAGTTACACGATGTCATTTTCGTTGTCACAATTGTCATATCGCGCATATAGTCCCGTTCCCGCCGAGAGATAGGAGTTTCGTCCCGGGACCGGCGCCTTTAGAGCCTAATCTCTCGATTCGTCTTGTAAGCCGATAAGCTTATGTGTCACAATAAATAGAAAATCGATCAGGATTCGCTAGTGCCCCGCTGAGTTCAGGCGGAACGTCCGGAGGCCTATGAACCTAATAACCAAGATGATTTTGTTGATCTCGATGCTGATGCTGCCCGTGATCTTCCTCTTCATCCATACGAATCGCCAAAGCATCGACCTTGTGAAGTCGCAAATCGACTTCGGCAATGCGAATCGGCTCGAGCATTTCCTAGGGGAGATCGAGGATACGCTGGAGCAGTTCTCCGGGTATTCCGGCATCATTCTGACGGATCCCGATTTCGCGGAATTCGCCGGCGGCTCGGTACCCGTGGACGGATACGAATACGCGGAGCTGCTGCAGCGAGCCGAACGCAAGCTTCGGCTGTTCAGCTCCGCGACCCGTTGGGTGAACCGAATCAATCTCTATTTCCCCCAGTCCCGCATCGTCGTATCGTCCGACCGTCCGCCGGAATACGATGCCGCCGAGCTGTCGAAGAAGCTCGATCCCGATTGGCGGCTGCGTCCGGTCGTCGTGAACGGGATCGCCAAGCGGGCTTTCACCCGCTATTTCGTCGATCCTTACTCCGGCTATGCCGATCTGGAAGAAGCCTCGATGGTCATCGAGGTCGAGCTCATGGAAGACAACGTGATCGACAAGCTGGACAGCTTCAAATCCAAAGGCATTAACGACCCCTTTCTCGTGGCCAGCACGGGCGAGGTGCTGCTGAACGCCTCGTCCGACGAGGCGACGGCCGGCCGGTTGATCGGCGCGGCCGATCTGGCGAACCGTCCCGGAGACTTGACGTACCGCACGATTCAATTGGACGGCAAGCAAATTCGGGTATACCTGCTCCGGTCGGAGTTCCTCGACATGACGTTCGTCGACTATGTTCCGCTGGAGGACATCCTGGCTCCGGTGACGAAGGCGCAGGGGCAATTCATTTTGACGGCCGCGCTGCTCATTCTGCTGGGCATTGTCGTCGCCATCGTTCTTTATTTCAACGTGCAAGTGCCGATTCGGCTGCTGACCCGAGGCGTAGAGAAGCTGAAGGACGGCCAATTCTCGGTACGCGTCCGCTCTCGCACCGGGCCCGACTTCGAAAGACTCGTAGGCCGGTTCAACGAAATGGCGGCGCAAATCCAATATCTCGTCGAAAAAGTATACCGCGAGGAAATCCGTTCCAAAGAAGCCGTAATGAAACAATTGCAGTCCCAGATCAACCCGCATTTTCTCTATAACAGCATGGCTTATATTATCAGCATGGTGAACATGAACCGTCTAAGCCAGGCAGTGAACATGGGACATGAATTATCCAATTATTTCCGTTATACGACGCGCAACAGCGAGATGGCGACAACGCTCGGGGAAGAGTTGGCATTCGTAAGGACTTACCTCTCCATCATGGAAGACCAGCTCCTTAAGATCAGCCACGCGATCGAATTGCCGGATTCGATGCTTGACTGCCGCATCCCCCGCCTGCTGATTCAACCGCTCGTCGAGAACGCGATCGTTCACGGACTCGAGGAGAAGCTCGAGCCCGGCCGCATCTCGATCACCGGCTTCATGGACGGCGAATGGCATTTGCTTCGGGTCGCGGATGACGGCGTTGGAATGTCCGAGAGCGAATTGGAGCGGCTTCGCCTTCGGCTGGCGCTGCAAGACCCCGACGGAGGCAGCTTCGGCTTATGGAACGTGAAATGGCGGCTTCGGTACCAGTTCGGCGAAGGCTCGGATATGACCGTCTCGTCGGTCGAATCGCAAGGCTTCGCCGTCCAATTGCGATGGAGAGAACGGCCGGAAGACTCGGCACAAGGAAACGGAGGCCCGATATGACAACGCTGATGATCGTTGACGATCACCGACATATCGCCCAGGATCTGGCGACGACGATCCCCTGGTCGGCGCACGGGGTAGATCGCGTGCTGCAGGCGTATTCCGGGCCGGAAGCGCTGGAACGGCTCGACCGGGAGCCCGTCGATATCGTCGTGACCGACATCCGGATGCCCGTCATGTCCGGCTTGGAGCTGATCCGGGAGATCGGGATCCGCAGCCCGACGACAAGCTGCCTGCTCTTGACGGGGCACGCCGAATTCGAATACGCCAGGTCGGCGATCGAAATCGGTGCCGAAGGTTATCTGCTGAAGCCCGTCAGACACGAGGATCTCGTCGGCGCGAT